>JAUIBM010000306.1 GCA_030428345.1 Alphaproteobacteria bacterium
GCCGACGACCACTACCTGGCGGCCGCCGCGGCCTACGCCGAGGGCGAGGCGCAGCGCGACCTCGGCGACGACGAGAAGGCGCAGGCGTCGTTCGTGCGCGCGGCGCGGCTGTCGGTCGGCGACGGCTTTGCCTATTATTCGCCAATGAGCGGCATGAAGCAGGGCGAGACCTTGCGCGCCTTCACCGCCATTGCGATCGTGGAGGACGGGCCGCTGACCAACAGTTCGATGGGAATGCTGGAGGACGGCCGCGAAGCCGTTGGAACGTCGCGTCCGGCGCGCTATCTCAAGGCCCAGCCTGCCTCGATCTATCCGTTGCTGGCCGATCTTTCCTTCGTGACCAACCAGTCGCATTGGGGCATGTATTTCCGCAAATCGCTGTTCGAGATATCCCGGCCCGACTTCCTCCTCATCGCCGCCGCCATGAAGGCGGAACTTCCCTTCCACTGAACGCAATCGGAGCATGCCAATGTCCGGAACGCTTGTCCTTGTCCGCCACGGCCAGAGCGAATGGAACCTGAAGAACCTGTTCACGGGCTGGAAGGATCCCGACCTGACCGAACTCGGCGTCAGGGAGGCGACCCAGGCGGGCGAATTGCTGGCGGCGCGGGGCATGCAATTCGACATCGCCTTCACCTCGGTCTTGCGGCGGGCGCAGCGCACCTGCTCGATCATCCTGGACGGCGTCGGGCAATCCGGGCTGGAGACCATCCGCGACGAGGCGCTGAACGAGCGTGACTATGGCGGTCTTTCCGGTCTCAACAAGGATGACGCGCGCGAGCGCTGGGGCGAGGAGCAGGTCCATATCTGGCGGCGCTCGTATGACACGCCGCCTCCGGGCGGGGAAAGCCTGAAGGATACCGGCGCGCGCGTCTGGCCCTATTACATCCGCCAGATCCTTCCGCGCGCGATGCGCGGCGAGACCGTGCTGGTCGCCGCGCATGGCAATTCGCTTCGCTCGCTGGTCATGGTGCTCGACGGTCTGAGCCGCGAGGCGATCACCGAGCTCAACCTGGATACCGGCGTGCCGATGATCTATCGGCTGAACGCCGACACGACCGCGGCCTCCAAGGAAATCCTGCATCACTGACGCCGCAAATTTTGACGTTTGCGTAAACGTCGCTTAAGCTGCGACGGCGCATCCGTGCGAGAATCGGGTTTCCAGGGCAATGTCACAAAGCGTCAATCGCATCCATCCGGCGCAGCGGTTCTTTTCCGCCGCGCACCCGCTCGTCGTCTGTCTTTCGCTGCGGTTCCTGGAGGGCGATCACGAGAAGCTTTCGGTTGCGGTGACGGCGCCGGACGCGTTTCTGGTCGATGACCAGAGCGGGGAAATGCATTCGGGGCTCTCGACCTTGCTGCTCGACACGGTCATGGGCGGCCTGGTGCTGGGCGCGATCGAAGTGCTGCAGCCCATCGCCACCACGGGCCTCACCACGCAGCATCTGCGCCGCCCGCGTCGCGGAGAGGAATTGCTCTGCAAGGCGCATTGCGAGGGCATTCACTCGGACATGGCGCATATCACCGGCCAGGTGATCGCCGCCGACACCGGCGAAGTGCTCTCCACGGCCACCGGGCTGTTCATGATCGGCACCCGCTCCAAGCCGCTGGGGATGCGCGTATGAGCAGGCAGGGCGCGGGAAGCAAGCGCGAGACGCTGTTCGGCTCGGCCATGGCCAACTGGCTGCGCATTGAGAAGACCGAGCGGGAAAATGTCTACGCCATGCGCTTTGCCGATCACCATATCGGCAATCCGGTCGTGCGCGCGCTGCATGGCGGGGTGGTTGGCGCCATCATCGAGATGGCGGCGGAAATGGAACTGGCCCGGCTGCAGCCCGATTGTGCTGTCGAACTCGCCTCCAGCGCCGTCGACTATCTGCGCGTCACCAAGGACGCCGACCTCTACGCGCGCGTGGATGTGGTGCGGGTGGCGCGGCGGGTCGCCTTTCTCAGCGTCTGGTGCTGGCAGGATGGCGAGGACACGCCCGTGGCGCACGGCCATTGCACGCTGCGCCTGTTTGCCGCGGAGACGGCCTGAAGCACATCGCGCACCAGCCGATCGGGCGCTTTCAAGCGGCGGGCGCGCCGGTAGAAATCCGATCGGCGAAAAAAATAGCATCGCATGTCGAAATTCGGAGTCGGGTTGCGTCCTTGGGGCGTCGCAACACCAAGGAGACCACCGAAATGTCGCTTGCCCTAACAACGACCTACACATTGCCGCTTGTCCTGATCTGGGCGGCGCTGTGGATCAATGTCACCGCCTTTCGCGCCCGTGCGAAGCAATCCATCGGCGACGGCGCAAATCCGGAGTTGCTGCTTCGGATTCGCCGCCACGGAAATTTCATCGAATGGACGCCGCTGGTGCTGCTGATGATGCTGATGGCGGAAGCGCAGGGCGCGGGAGCGCTCTGGCTGCACACAGCCGGCATGCTGCTGCTGTGCGGACGCCTCGCCCACCCCTTCGGGCTGAAGATCGAGAATGGCGAACATCCGCTGCGCTATGTCGGCAACGGCGCCAACCTGCTGTCGGTGGCGGTGTTGTCGCTTGCGCTGATCCGTATCCTGGCCGGTATTTGAGCAGGCCCCGTCAACTCCCTCATGAAAAAGGCTACCCCGATGAAATACATGCTTCTGATCTATAACGATCCGGCCCGCGAACCGGCCTACGGCACCGAAGAGTTCAAGGCCATGATGAACGGGTACTTCGCGCTTAACCAGAAGATGAACTCGGCCGGCATTCTGCTGTCCGGCGAGGGCCTGGCAGGCGTCGAGACCGCAACCTCGCTTCGCATTCGCGCCGGCAAGGTCGAAACGATGGATGGGCCGTTCGCCGAAACCAAGGAACATCTGGGAGGTTATTACGTGATCGACGTTCCCGATCTCGACTCCGCCTTGCGATACGCAGCGGAAATTCCCTCCGCCAGCCACGGGACCATCGAGATACGCCCGCTGATGGATTACAATCCGGCAGGCTGACGAGGATCCGCAACATGATGGCTTCCGCCTCCGGCGCACTTGCCGTTTCCCAGGCGCTGAACAGGCTGGCGCGGGAAGACCGGGGGCGGCTGCTCGCCGCGCTGATCTCGCGGCTCAACGACATCCAGCTTGCCGAGGACGCGCTTCAGGAGGCAATGCTCTCCGCCGTCACGCATTGGAGCCGGTCGGGCGTTCCAGCCTCGGCAAAGGGCTGGCTTCTGCAAGTGGCCTATCGCAAGGCGATTGACAGGCTGCGCAGGCAAAAGACCGCGAACAAGGTCGGGGCCGACATGGCCATCCTGGCCTGCGGAGAGGATTTCGAGGTGAACGACCATGAGATCCCCGATGAGCGGCTCAGGCTGATCTTCACTTGCTGTCACCCGGCGCTGGCGCAGAAATCGCAAGTGGCGCTGACCTTGCGCACTTTGGGCGGACTGTCGACGACAGAGATCGCCCGGGCGTTTCTGGATTCCGAAACAGCCATGGGCCAGCGCCTGTCCCGCGCGCAGGCAAAGATCAAGGCCGCCGGCATTCCCTTCGCGGTTCCCGATGCGGCGCAATGGCCAGAACGGCTGAACGCCGTCCTCGCCGTCCTCTATCTGATCTTCAACGCCGGCTACAGCGCGGGGCCGGCGGCCGGCCATGATCTGGCCGAAGAAGCGTTGTTCCTCGGGCGAATCCTGGACGGGTTGTGCCCGCAGGAGGCCGAGATAGAAGGCTTCCTCGCATTGGTCACGATCAACCACGCGCGCAGGGATGCGCGCATCGGCTCGAATGGCGAGACCGTGCCGATCGGGGCGCAGGACCGCGCCTTGTGGCGGCGCAGCGAAATGAATGCCGGACTTGCCCTGGTCGGCCAGGCGCTGTCCCGTGGAAGGCCTGGCCCCTACCAGATCAAGGCGGCGATCGCGGCCTGCCATTGCGAGGGGGCGGCATCGGACTGGCCTCAGATCGCGATGCTTTACGGCGCGCTGCTGGAATTCGAGCCAACCGCCATCGTCCGGCTCAACCGGGCTGTCGCATGCGCCGAGGCAGGCGCCGACGCCTCTTCCATTGACGGCGCGCTTGCCGAACTGGACGCCATCGAAGCGGCGCTCGCCGATTATCAGCCCTTCTTTGCGGCGAGAGCCGAATTGCAGGCGCGGCGGGGACGCATGGCCGAGGCCCGCGCCGACTATGCGAAGGCTATCGAGATGACGCGATGCGAGGCGGATATCGGCTTCCTGCAGGAGCGCATGGCCCGCCTTTGACGAGCCTCCAGTCCCGGCGCGATTCGCATCCGGTTTGATCCCGATCAAATTTGCCGGCTCCCGCCGGGCCTATCCTGTTGCGCATATCACCGCGCAGAGGAGTGGAAGCGATGGGCTTGTTTGGTCGATTCATTCGCCATATGGACTTGATGTCGGAAATGTTCCGCCGCACGGGCGCTTTCACCGAGCCGATGGCCGCCGCAAACGAGGAAATGTCGATCAAGAACGCCGTTTTCGCCTGCCAGTCGTGCAGGCAGGACGCGGCGTGCCGCAACTGGCTCGACGAATCGAAGCAGGGCAGCGCGCCGCCGGCCTTCTGCGCCAATGCCGCGCTTATCCAGCGATTGCGCTCCGCAGCTGCGCCCGAAGCACTGGCGAGCTGATTAGCGCACCGCCTCGATGATCTTGTAGCCGCCGGTTTCCTCGAGCACCGAAAAGGTGCGGAACCGGTCGGTCAGGGTCTGCTCATAGGGCAGGTTGCGATTG
>JAUIBM010000307.1 GCA_030428345.1 Alphaproteobacteria bacterium
GTCCTGACGCTCGACGCGGACAGCGTGATCCTCAACGACTATATCCTGACGCTGGTCGACATTCTCCAGCGCAATCCGCAGGCCGGTGTCGCGCAGACGCCCTATCTTTCCTTTCCGGACAGCATGAGCCCGGTCGAGCGCATCGCCGGCGCGACGACCGATATCCAGTATCTCGCGCATCAGGGCTCCAGCCATTTCCGGGCGGCCTATTGGGTCGGCGCGAACGCCCTGATCCGCTACACGGCGCTCAAGGACATCTGCAAGGTCAGCGAGGACGGCGGAAAGCGCTGCATGGTGTTCATCCAGGACGCCACGGTGATCGAGGATACCGGATCGACGATCGATCTGCTGCGCAAGGGCTGGACGGTCCACAACCACTTCACGCCACTCGCCTACAGCGCTACGCCCGCCGATTTCGGCGCGCTGACGGTACAGCGCCAGCGCTGGGCGAATGGCGGACTGATCATCTTCCCGATGCTGCTCCGGCAGTATTTCTCGACGCGGGGCAGGGTCGGCCGGATCGCGGAACTCGCGCTCAGGTCAAACTATCTTCTGTCGCCGCTGATCGGCAATCTGGCGATCCTGACGTTGATGCTTTGGTCCGGGGCCAATGCGTCGTCCATGATCTGGACGCCGCTGATCATGCTGCCCTACTTCATCCTCTACAGCCTCGATCTGAAGCGGATGGGCTACCGGTGCCGGGACATTTTCGGGGTCAGTTCGCTGAACCTGATGCTGCTGCCGGTGAATTTCTCCGGCATCGCCTCGTCAGTGCGGCAATTGATTACCGGGCGCAAGGGTTCCTTCGCCCGCACGCCCAAGGTCGCCAACCGGACATTCATTCCGCCCTACAGCTTCCTGTTCAATGCGGGGCTGCTGTTCCTGATGCTCGGCTATTGCGCGCACGGGGTCTATATCGGCTCCTATGCGGAGTCCTTCATTCCCGCGGTGAACGTGATCATCTATGGCTACGGCCTTACGCGCTTCATCGGGGTCGGCGCCGGTTTTGACGACCTGCAGCTGGTCATGGGCCAGGCGCTGTCGAATTCGGGAACCAAGCTGGCGTCCGGGGCCTCCAACACGCGGGAAATCGCCTGGGCGCTGGTGCCGGGCGCGCGCGTTCGCAGGCATGTCCTTTCGCCGGTGCTGGCGGTCCTGCTTGTCGCCTTCATTCCGTCCAGCCTGTTTGGCGACGTGGCGAATGGCGAGATGACGAACCGGGTGGAGACGCCTGCGGCGCCGGTCTACGGCGCGAGGGGAAGGCTGAACTTCGTGGCGCCATCCGTTCCCGCTTCCAGGCCGTCATCTGGCCCTGGACGCGACGCAGCCCTGCGGATCGATTCAGGTGTTCGGCAGGCAAAGGGGCCGTTCTCCGAACCCGGCGGTGTCGTCGACTAGATTCGGTGAAACCGGCGGCGCCGAGGTTTACGCGGCGGTGACGCTCATGATATTTCAAACCTGAATTTGCCATGCAGATGCTCGATCATCGAGAGGAACCAAGTCATGCTCTGGCGTAGTATTCGTGCGACCACGCTTTGCGGATTGTTCTTTGTGGCTTCCTGCACCGGCAGCGCCGGACCGATCGCGGTTTCCGCCGGCACGGTGGCGCAGGACGCCGTCCAGGCGGGCGACATCATCATGAAGCGCAATCCGGGCAGCAAGGAGCTCGTGATCGCCGCCCGCTACTACAAGCGCGCTTCCGATCTGGGCTATGACTGGGGCCAGTACAAATACGGCAACATGCTGCTCGAAGGGCAGGGGGTCGAGAAGAATCCACAGGCGGCGGCCGATCTCTACGAGAAGGCGGCGAAGCAGGGCAATGATTGGGCGCAGTACAAGCTCGGCGACATGCTTATGAGCGGCTCAGGCATTCCCAAGGATATCGCTCGCGGCAAGACCTTGCTGGAAAAGGCGGCGCAGAACGGCAATTCCTGGGCCCAGTTCCGGATCGGGGACGCCTATCTCAACGGTGAGGGCGTCGGCAAGGATCTCAACCAGGCCCGCAAATATTTCGAACCTTCGGCAAAGCAGGGCAATCCCTGGGCGCAGCTGCGGCTGGGCATCATGTATGTTGAAGGCAACGGGGCGCCCAAGAACGTTCCCGAAGGGCAGAAGCTTCTGGAGAAATCCGCCGCGCAGGACAATTCCTTCGCCCAGGTGGCGCTCGCGAACCTGCTGATTTCCAGCAACCCGGTACGCGCGAAGAAGCTGCTGAGCGACGCCGCGCGCCAGGGCAATGAACAGGCGGTGGCGCGGCTGAAGCAAATCGGCGGATAGCCAGACGATGGCTGCCGGCTATCGGAGCATTTTTTCAAATCCGCCGGCGCAGAAGTCGACCAGCATTTCGCGATACTGAAGCGGACTTCCTCGATCCGGCATCTCTGAAAGGCCCGAGATGCGGATGCGCGAGGCGACGAGCGCAAGCATCGAGGCGACGGTGAGCGTGAGCGCGGCGGCAAGCTTCTCGGGACCCGCATTGGGGTGAATGCGCCCGATTATCGCGAGATATTCGTGCGCGACCGGGTCGTAGAGTGGCCGCATCTCCGCATACCAGCGATCATCGGTGGCGATGCGTGCAATCAGCCTGGCGTAGGAGCGCCATTGCTGGTCGCCGCGCGAGGCGATCTCCAGATAGGGCGTCAGATAGGCGTCGATCAGGCTGCGAAGGTCGGGCCGGTCCTGCCGGGACATCAGATCGGCGAGGCGCTTTCGCCTCGCCGCGTTCAGCGTCTCGACGCGCCTGGTCAGCACGGTGCGGAACAGTTCCAGCTTGCTGCCACCGTGAAAGCCGATGACGCCCAGCGTGACGCCCGCCTCCGTGGCGATCTGGCGGATCGAGACGTCGTCATAGCCGCGTTCGCCAAAGCAGCGCTCCGCCGCGTCGAGCACGCGTTCGCGCGTCGCTTCCCCGCGCAGCAGTCGCCCATCCGTGGTCGCTTCTGTCTTCATGGCCTCACTGGTTCTTGACAATTTATACGCTCGTACAGATACTCTGTCACGTCCGGAAAGGGAGTTCCGGGATCAGGAGGATTGCATGTACCGTCTTAGTGGAATTCGCAGCGCCGTCGCGGGCGTCGCGCTGGCATCGTGTCTCATGCCGTCGCTGGCGACTGCCGAAACGATCGACGCGACCGTGGTCGCCGGTCATCCGCCGGTCTTTCTTTGGGTGAAGACCCTCTCGGAGAGCTTCATCCCATCCGTCAATGAATCGCTGAAGGGCAGCGGATACGAGATCAACTGGACCGAGGCCTATGGCGGCACGCTCGCAAAGGTGGGCGGCGAGCTGGAGGCGATCGAGGATGGCCTGGCCCAGGTCGGCATCGTTTCCAGCCTCTTCGAGCCGTCCCTGCTTTCGTTGCAGAACATCACCTATGTCACGCCGTTCGGCTCGGACAACATCGATCTCGTCTTCGACACCGTTAACGCAATGCACGACGAAATTCCCGACATGCGCAAGCTGTGGGAAGACCATGACATGGAATATCTGGGCGGCGGTTTCGGCCTGGAAGACTATCTGCTGATGACCAAGTTCCCGGTCTCCAAGCTTTCGGATCTCTCCGGCCACAAGATCAATGCGCCCGGACCCGCGGTCAACTGGCTCAAGGATACCGGAGCTGTCGGCGTCTCCGGCAATCTGACCACCTACTACAACGATCTGCAGACCGGGGTTACCGAAGGCGTGATCGTCTTCCCGACGGCGGCCGCTGCGGCGAAGCTGCAGGAGGTCGCGCCCTATGTGACCCGCACGCATTTCGGCGCGCAATATGCCGGCGCCATCGTCGCCAAGAAAAGCTGGTTCGAGGAGCAGCCCGAAGTGGTGCAGGCGGCACTGCGCAAGGCGGCGAACGATTTCGCCACCGCCTATCGTTCCGGCCTCGAGCAGCGTGTCGCCGGCGCCTTCAAGGCCATGGAAGCGGGAGGCGGCAAGATTTCCGAGCTTCCCGAGGAAGAGCGCGTCGCCTGGGCAAAGGCCATCCCGAATGTGGCGAAGTCCTGGGCGGCCGATCTTGACGCCAAGGGTCTGGCGGGCACGCAGACGCTGCAGGTCTACATGAAGCATCTGAAGGATGCGGGCGTCAGCCTGCCGCGCGACTGGTCGGCCGACTGATCGCCTGCAAGCGGGACAGACTGGGTCATGTCACAGCAATCTTCCGCCTCCGTCTCCGCGAAGGCGCGCCCTTTCCGGCGCGCCTTCGAGATGGCGATGTCCCTCGCCAATGTCGTGGCGACGGCGTGGATCCTGGTGATGATGACCTTGCTGCTCTGCGACATCATCGGGAGAGACGTTTTCGGCGCGCCGATCGCCGGCGTGCCGGAAATGGTCAAGTTCTCCATTGTCGGCATCGTGTTCCTGCAAGTGGCGCATACCCATCGCAAGGGTGAGATGATCCGATCCGACGGGTTGCTTGGCGTGATTTCCGCCGCCATGCCGCGATTTGGCGCGCTGCTCGATCTGCTGGCGATCTTTGCCGGGGCAGGTGTTTCCCTCCTGCTGGCCTGGGCGGTCTGGCCAAAGGCCTTGCGGGCGTTCCATCGGGGCGAGATGGAGGGAATTGCCGGGCACTTCCAGATGCCGGTATGGCCGTTTCTTACGATTGTGGCCGTCGGATCGGCCTTGCTCGCCCTGTCGTTCCTGCTCGATCTGCCCGAAGCGGCGCGCCGCCTGCGCGGCAAGGCGGTACAGCCATGAGCCACATA
>JAUIBM010000308.1 GCA_030428345.1 Alphaproteobacteria bacterium
GAAGGAGGTGATAGTGACGGGAGGCGCGCGGAATATCAGAAACGGATTGCTCCAGAATCCAACGTCAAAAATCCAGAATTGAGCGGCGCGCTACACTGGAAAGGCCGCAACTGGCGGCCGAATTGGTCGGGCGCATTACGGATGAAACCTGCAGACATATAAACCGGCTCAAGGAGACCGGTATCCACGGCATCTATTTCGCGACCACGGCAGGTTGCGCGGCTGTAGGCGACGCCGAGTTCCTGCTGCAGTCGCCTGAGGACAGGGCGGTGCTTGCCGAGGCCGAGGGATTGGTCCGCATCCTCCACCTGCACGGCTCCGATGCCGATCCCGCGCGCGTGCGCGACTATCCAAGGGAGGTGTTGCATCGCGAAGGCGCAGATCCCGCCAATCCTGGCGTTCAGGCGTTGCGCTCCCGCACGGGCAGTGCGGTGATGGGCGGACTGCCGCACGACACGTTGAGCAAGATCAGCCGGTCCAGGCTGCGTTCGATCATCGTCGATGCGGTGGACGCTGGCGGGCGGGCGGGGTTCATCCTCGCTCCCGGCTGCGTTGTTTCCCCCTCGATCGCACGCCGGACGCTCCTCGCCGTTCGCAACGATCCCTATCTTTGCAACGACGTGTGAAGGCCTTCAGCCGCGGGCCTGCCTGATCAATGAGGTGGAGATGCCGGGCGTGCGCTCCAGATAGGTGACGCGACAATGTTCCAGTAGGAAGTCGTACTCGCCGGTCCAGTCCGCGCCCATGACGATTTCGTCGATCTTCAGGTCCCTGACCATCTCGACCTTGGCGGCAATCAGCTTCACGCGACCCGCGCCATCCACCGCGCCGCCATGGGGAACGACCTCGTTCACATATCGCGTGTGCAGAAGCATCTCTCTGCGGATATCGAAGGGATAGAACGGGCTCGGCTTCCCCCCGCTCGAAATGAGTTCATCGGTCGCAAGACCGACGATCAGGTAGCTCCCACGCCCCGCCAGACGCTGCAGCAGCCGCATGTGCCCATAGTGAAGCAGATCGAAAGCACCGAATGTCAGGATGCGGGTCAAGGATGTTCGACCCATTCCGCTCTATGGAAATGTACCCAACGCTCCGATTTGTCTGGAATTTCCATGAAGTTCGGCCCGTATCGCACGCTCAGGAACCTCTCCAGGTCGCAGGGGACATTCACCGCCATGCCGCAAAAGGATGCGCTTCTGAGCGGGTAGATGACGTCGTGGTCGTAAACGCCGATCCAGTTGCGGCCGCTGGCGCCGGAGACGACGCCGCGCCCGATGCGGCGCAGTCTTGCGTCCTGGCGTGCGAAGAGTGGAAATGCCATCCGCTCGCTCACATAGGTCACGGCAATTTGCACGAGCCTGTGGACGCCAAGCATTCTGGTCAATCTTCTGGCGACAGATTTCCCGTCCTTGTTGATTCTGACGCGTAGGCTGCCGAGGTAGTTGTCAAATGCCTTCCAGGAACGGGAGCGCCAGCGTGAGGCGGGAATGATCTCCACAAAGACGCCACCGCCATTGGCGCCGCTGTCGATGATCCTTGTCCTGTTGTCCATCACCTTGATCATCGGATTGTAGCGTTCAAGGGTCCGTTGCGCCCGGAACCGATCCGGCAATTCGGCCAGCGCATCGAACAGCCGGGGCATGTCGCCGGCCCATACTGCCAGATCGAGATCGTCGTCCCAGGGGACGAAACCGCCTTCATGGCGAACGATCCCCAGACATCCCCCGCCGATCAGGAAATATTCAATCCGGTTTGCCTGGCAGATTGAAACAACCTGTTCCAAAATGCCAAGCAGGACCGAATGGATTTCGCGGGAACTCATGGCGCGTGCGTCGTCTCGCGCCGGATCCGACCTGTGTTGCTCCGAATCTATCGAAGACATCCGATCTGCCAGCTTTCCCGCAGAGTGAAGCTTACGCTTCCTCGCCGTCCTCGCGCGCTTCCACGAGGTCTGCGCCGTCATCGTCCTCGTCGAGATCGGCAAGCGACTCGAATTCGAACTCGGCGCGCTTGGTCAGATCCTCGCCCTTGGTCTGGCGTTCGGCCTCGTCGTTGGAGCGGGCGACGTTGATCGTCACCGTGGAGGTCACCTCCGGGTGCAACTGAACGGAAACCTCGTGCAGGCCGATGGTCTTGATCGGCTGGTTGAGGGCGACCTGGGTGCGTCCGATCTTGAAGCCCTTTTCCTCCAGCGAGGCCGCGATGTCGCGGGTGGAAACCGATCCGTAAAGCTGGCCGGTCTCGCCTGCCGAGCGGATGATGATGTAGCTGGTGCCGTCGAGCTTTTCATGAACGGCCTGGGCTTCGTTGCGGCGATCGAGGTTGCGCGCCTCCAGTTCGACGCGCTGGCTTTCGAACTTGGCGCGGTTTGCGTCATTGGCGCGCAGCGCCTTGCCCTGCGGCAGCAGGAAGTTGCGCGCGAAGCCGTCGCGTACTTTCACCACATCGCCCATCTGGCCAAGGCGCGGGATGCGTTCGAGGAGAATGATCTGCATGTCAGTTTCCTTTCGGTTTCATTCGGTTTTCGGTAAATTTCCGCCGTCATCCGGTCCGGTGGAGCGTCGGCGCAAGGCGCGCCACGCCCCGAACACGGCGAAGACGAGCAGCGGCAAGGTGAAAATCGCCAGCAGGAGATAGTTGGCGAAAAGGATGGGCCCGCGGCTGGCGCGGCCTCGCAGTCCCAGATGCAGGCCGGCGAGGCCAAGCAGCGCAAATCCGCTGATGCCAAGGCCTGTCGCGACTGCGCCAATTTCATATCCCGGTGAATTGAGCAGGGTCATCGCGGCGATGCCGCCGACTGGGAACAGCAGCGCTTCCGCCGGCAAGTTGATATTGGCGGCGATGTCCTCGCGCGGGCGCGCAAGCGATCCGATGCGTGAGGTGATCATCACCGAAATCTGCATCACCAGCACATGGATCAGCAGCCATGCGGCTGGAAACAACAGCGGAAAGATCGAGACATAGAGTTGGGCAGTGGCTTTCAGCGCCGCTTCATCGGGTGGCGGCAAATCCGGATTCGCCCGGTAGATCGCGTCGAAAAATTCGGAAAGCCAGCGCGCTGCTTCGGCTCGGTCAAACCCCATCGCAACGCCGGTAACGATGCAACCTGCGAACAGCGCCAGCATCAGCCTCAGCAGGATGCCGGAAAGAGGGTACCAGACCAGGCCACTGCCATCGGGCGAGGGTCTTGCCAGATTGACCAGATAGCCGGCCCAGGCGGCGGGCGCGTAGGAGAGCGCCGCAAAAATGACGCCGCCGGTCACATTGCTGCCGAGCGTCACCGTGATTGTCGCCGCGATCGCTGCTATCGCACCGGGGAGACCGCCCCAGCCGAGCGAGGCGATGTAGACGCCGGCCGGCGCCGCCAGCATCAGCGGAAACAGCATGCCGCTGGCGCCAAACAGCGTTGCCGCGCCGGCAGCTATGCCGGCGACCAGTCCGATCGCAAGGGCGGTGTAGTTCGGCATTTTCAGGCGCTGTCCTGTCGTTCGACAGTTAGGGGCGTCAGTGCCCCAACTCGGTTCTGTTATTCGCCCGCTCCGGGGGCGTCTCCCGATCGGGAGAGCACTCCGGGCGGCATTTCGCCCGGAGCGGTATCGACTGTGATCAGCCTACGACGTAGGGCAGGAGGCCCAGGAAGCGGGCGCGCTTGATGGCTTTGGCCAGTTCGCGCTGCTTCTTCTGGCTCACCGCCGTGATGCGCGAGGGAACGATCTTGCCGCGCTCGGAAACGTAGCGCTGCAGCAGGCGCACATCCTTGTAGTCGATCTTCGGCGCATTCGGGCCGGTGAACGGGCAGGACTTGCGGCGGCGATGAAACGGACGACGTGCAGGTTGCATAGCCATGGTCAGCCCTCGTTCTCGGAGTTGCGGGGGGTGTGTTCACGACGCGGCGGACGGTCGTCGCGGTCGCGCCCGCGTCCGCCCCTGTCGCCGCGATCGTCGCGATCGGACTTGCGCATGATCGCGGAGGGGCCGCTCTCATGCTCTTCGACGCGAATCGTCATGTAACGCAGGATGTCATCATGGAGGCGCAACTGGCGCTCCATCTCGGCGACCGCAGCCGCCGGGGCATCAAGGTTCATCAGGACGTAATGCGCCTTGCGGTTCTTGTTGATGCGATAGGCGGTGTTGCGCAAACCCCAGCTTTCGACCTTGCCGACGCTGCCGCCATTTGTTTCGAGGACACCCTTGAAGTGTTCTGCAAGGGCCTCTGCCTGCTGCCCGGAAATATCCTGGCGAGCGAGGAATACGTGCTCATATAGGGCCATGTAGCCTTTCCTTATGTTTTTCAGGATGCCGCGCGAAGCCTCCACGCCGCTTTTCAGTCCGTATGCCGGACGGGAAAGGCGAGTGAAACGGTCGAGAGCGGAGACACGGGAGGTCGGGCTGCTTCTGCCCTCCGCATCTTCCCGTTTGGGAAAAGGCGACCTCCGTTCAGCCCCCGGCGGCAAGCCTGAACTCGAACGCGATGCTTCTACACGTTTTTGCCGGCCATGCAAGAGCGCTGGTCTCGTGTTGCTCGCATGCGGGGTGCAACGCCGCCGCATAGCTGATATAGCCGCTTGATGCGAGCATCCCTGCACATTCAGTCAATTTTCCTCGTCCTGGCCGCGATCGGCGCGCTGGCGCTCGCCGGGTGCCAGTCGGGTGGGGCGACCGCAGTGCTCTCAGGGGTCAG
>JAUIBM010000309.1 GCA_030428345.1 Alphaproteobacteria bacterium
GCTGCGGATGTGGTTTGCCGAATGCGCGGTCGGCATCCAGATCAGCTTCGCCCCGTGCTTGAGGATCGAGTCCACGACAAACGGATCGAAGCCGCCGGTGGAATTGTTCAGCACCAAGCCGCCATACATCTTCACGTTCAGGTGGCCCAGCAGGCGCTGCATGATGGGGATGAAGGGCGAGACCGAATAATGGTGGTCCTTGAACAGGATGCCTTGCATGCCCGCCGCAGCGGCCTGCTCGACCGCTTCGCAATGGTCGACCTGCCGATCCATGATCGACGGGCCGGAGTGGACATGAAGGTCGATCGCCCCCTTCATCAACGCATCCGCCCGGGTGTCTTCGACGGTCGCGATCATCTCGCGAACCCTGGCGCGGTTTTCTGCAGTTCCCATCACGGGCCTCCCATTTGACGTCAAAGCCGATTTGAGGCGGGAACATGAGCTTGACACCGGCCGGCCTCAACAGCATGGCTGCGCCTATTCCGTCAGGCGAAATGAGGTGGAGATGGGGATTCGCGCAATCGAACGCGTGTTGGAGGTGCTGGTCGAGCTCAACCGCCAGCCATTCTCCACCATCGCCGGGCTGCACGCCGCGACCGGCTTGCCGAAGCCGACCCTGGTGCGCATTCTAAGGACGCTTGAAGAGCAGGGTTATGTCGACAACGACCCGCGCCTCGGCGGCTATCAGGTAACGGCGCAGGTGGTGTCGCTCTCCGGCGGTTTTCACAAGGACCCGATGGTGGTCGAGGCTGGCCGCCCCTGGGCGGTGGCGCTGACGCGAAACCATCAATGGCCCATCTCGATTGCGCTCTACGACCGCGATTCGGTTGCGGTGCGGTTTTCGACGATCCCGGACAGCGCGATATCGCCGTTCCACCGCACGGTGAACATGCGCCTGCCGATTCTGACGCGCGGACTGGGGCTGGCATATTTCGCCTTCGCCCCGCTGGAAGAGCAGCAATTGATCTTGTCGATCCTGCGCGAGAGCGATGATCCTGAGAACAAGCTGGCGCGATCGCCGGATATCCTGAACCGGCTGGTCGAGGAGATCCGATCGCAAGGCTATGCGATGCGGGCGGCCAATGTGGAGCCGCGCAATTCCAATACGATCGCGGTGCCGATCTTCAATACAGAGGAACGGGTGGCGGCGAGCCTTGGCCTTACCTATTTCCGTTCTGCATTTCCCACGATCGAACTGGCCACCGCCAAATATGTGCCGCTGCTGCGCCAGGCCTCGCGCGAGATCACGATCGATCTGCGTCGGCTTTCCGCCGCCGCGCGGCAAGGCGTCGAGTAACTGGAGCGCAGTGACCGTCGCTGTTCCGGCGGGCGAAACGGCTTCAATGCAAGTCCCGCGTCGGATTGACTGGCAGGCGCCGCCACATGATACCCGCTGGCAGGGGAGTGTTGCAGGAGGATCGCGTATGACCGGCCGGCCGGGTGTTTCGTCGAGAGCGGAAGACGCGGAAGCGTTCGCCATCGCTCTCCTGCAGGCGTGCGGCGTTTCGCGCGAGGTGGCGGCAGAGGCCGGGGAGGCGCTCGTCGAGGCCGACCTGGACGGAACGACTTCCCACGGGCTGATCCAGCTTCCGAACTACATACGCCGTCTGCGGGTCGGAACCATCGCAAAATGGGATCGGCTCGATCCGGTCGTCGACCGCGGTGCAATTGCGGTGTTCGACGCCCGGTTGATGGTCGGTCAGGCCGGGGCGGTGCAAGCCATGGAGGCAGCGTCCGCGAAGGCGAGAACCTTCGGTCTGGGGGCGGCGGCAGTGCGAAACGGAACCCATTTCGGCGCATGCGGCCGATACGCGCGGCAGGCGGCGGGTTCGGGCCTGGTCGGCGTGGTGATGTGCAATACCCGGCCGATGATGCCTGCACCGGGTGGCGCCGAAGCGGTTGTCGGCAACAATCCGATCGCCATCGCCATTCCAGGCGAGGAAGGGCGACCCATCGTGCTCGACATGGCGATGAGCGCCACGGCAATGGGCAAGATCAGGCAGGCGGCGGCACAGGGCCGCAAGATCGATCCGGGGCTGGCGCTGGACAAGGATGGTTCGCCAACTGACGATCCCCTGGCGGCCATTTCGGGAATGCTGTTGCCAGCCGGAGGGGCGAAGGGATTTGGTCTGGCGCTCATGGTCGACCTGCTGAGCGGGTTGCTCTCGGGCGGCAGCATCGGGAGCGGGGTCGGCATGATGTTCGGCGATCCCGCCCGACCGGCCGACTGCTCCTGGTTGATGATCGCGATCGATCCGGCGTTCTTCGGGGACGCGGCGCAGATGAGCCGGCGGGCAAGTGAAGTGGCGGCCAGGATTTCTGCCGGCAAAGCAGCGCCGGGCGCGGCGCCGCCTCAGGCGCCGGGTTTCGGCAGGCAGGATCGGTTGCTGGCCTCGCAGGGCAGAATTACGATTTCTACAGCTCTCGCGTCGGAACTGGACGCGCTGGCGGCCGAGTTCTCATGCCCGCCGCTGATCAGGCTGCGGGCCGATCAAATCATCGACGGCTGAGGCCGGAACATCGGCAGGAATGTCTTCGCCGATGCAGGGCGGCGAGAGGGACATTCGGCCTTCGTTCGGCGCTTGAACCCGGCTATTGCTCCCGTCCGGTCCGTGGGGGCTGCCGATCGGGGCCATCCCCGCTTTCCCGCTGTGCAGCCCATGTGAGCAATGCGTCGAGAGCCGGACATAGCGCCTGGCCCCAGTCCGTGAGACTGTATTCGACCTTGGGCGGCACCTGGTGGTGGACGATGCGCCGAACGATGCCGTCCTTCTCCATTTGCCGAAGCTGCTGGATCAGCATTTTCTGCGAAACCGCTGGAATTGCGCGCTCGAGATCGGAGAAGCGCAGAACATTTCCGCCAAAGAGGTGAAACAGGATCACCAGTTTCCAGCGTCCTTCCAGCAGCTTGAGTGCGCTCTCGACGCCCTGGGCAGCCGTTTCCTGCGTATATTGATGGGACATACTTTTTCGTAAGTACCTTACTTTTTCGTGCGTTCTTGCACTTTTGGCAGGTTAGGCCATTTTCGATGACGGAACAAGTTCAACCCGGAGACAGATCATGCCCGTTTCGCTGCCCAAGCCCATAGGAAACTATTTCGCCGCCGATGCCGCCGATTGGAGCGCGGTCGCAAAATGCTTCACCGCCGATGCCGTGGTCATCGATGAGAAGCATTCTCACCAGGGACGTGAGGCCATCGCGCGCTGGAAGAACCAATCGTCAGCAAAATACCGCTATGTCAGTGTGCCGGTCGCCATCGAAGAGCAGGCCGAAAGGATCATCGTCACCGCGCATCTCACCGGAGATTTTCCAGGAAGCCCGGTGGACCTTCGTTACGCATTCACGCTTGCACAAGACGAAATCTCCCGCCTGGAGATCGCCCCGTGACCTTCGATCTTGGTCTGTGCGATACACGAGCCTTGGTGACGGGCGGCACAAAGGGTTTGGGTGCGGCCGTCGTTCGGGCGTTGGTGACCGCAGGCATGAGAGTCGCGACGACTGCGAGGACCGTGCCCGAGAACACATCGGAGCAAATCCATTACATCGCTGCCGACCTGATGACCCCGAAGGGTTGCGCAATAGTCGCCGGGGAGGTGCTGCAGAAGTTCGGCGGTGTTGACGTCATCGTCCATGTGCTAGGAGGTTCGAGCGCTCCGGCAGGTGGTTTTGCAGCATTGGCCGATGACGACTGGCAGAAGGAAATCGATCACAACCTCATGCCTGCGGTCCGGCTCGATCGAGCGCTGCTACCCGCGATGATCGCGCAAGGGTCAGGCGTCATCATCCATGTGACCTCGATCCAGCACGAATTGCCTCTGCCGGAATCGACGACTGCGTATGCAGCCGCGAAAGCCGCGCTGTCGACATACAGCAATAGCCTGTCGAAGGAAGTGACCCCCAAGGGGATCAGGGTTGTCCGCGTGTCGCCGGGCTGGATCGAGACAGAAGCGGCGGTGGCGCTTTCCGAGCGGCTCGCCAGGCAGGCGGGCACGGATTACGAGGGCGGCAAGAAGATCATCATGGATTCCCTGGGTGGAATTCCGCTGGGACGACCGGCGAAACCTGGTGAGGTCGCCGATCTGATAACCTTCCTTGCGTCCCCGCGCGCCGCAGCCATAACCGGCACCGAATATGTAATCGACGGCGGGACCGTTCCCACTGCTTGAGACTGCAGGGCTAGTGGCGGCATTAACTTTCGACGCTCGTCGTGCAGCCTGACCTGCAATCCGCCGCTGCCAAGCTTGCATCCGGGCCGGAAGCCGGCCCGGGCGCTCGCCTTAGATGGCCGGGCCGACGCGAATCACGCGTTTGCCGAAGTTTTCACCGCGCAGCAATCCGACAAAGGCCTGCGGCGCGTTCTCGAGACCGTCGATGATTTCCTCGCGATACTGCATCTTGCCATCAGCAATCCAGGCGTTCATCGCCTTGGCGAAATCGCGATAGAGATGTCCGAAATCGTTGAAGATGATGAACCCGCGGATCGTCAGGCGCTTGCGCAGGATATGGCCCATCAGGACGGGCAGCCGATCCGGCCCATCGGGCAGGGAGGTGGCGTTGTATTGCGAGACCAGGCCGCAGACGGGAATGCGCGCATTGGTGTTGAGCAGGGGGAGGACGGCGTCGAAGACCTTGCCGCCGACATTCTCGAAATAGATGTCTATCCCCTTCGGGGCCGC
>JAUIBM010000310.1 GCA_030428345.1 Alphaproteobacteria bacterium
CTGGTCAACTTCTCCGTGCCATTGACGGAACTGCGCGAGCGCACCATGAAGCTGGCGGAGACCCTGAAGGAAAAGAACCCCCACGTGCTGCGCGCCGCCAAGACCGCCTATCACAATGTCAAGGCGATGTCGTGGGACTCCGCGCTGGACTATCTGATGGCCAAGTCCGACGCCTCCAAATATCGCGATCCGGAGAACGGCGCACAGGTTGGCATGAAGCAGTTTCTGGACGAAAAGTCGTTCCGACCGGGCCTTCAGACCTATCGACGCGAGGGCTGACCGCCCTTCGGGACGCTGGCCGCACTATCGGAAATCACGGAGCAAACATGCGCAAGATTGACGTCTTCAACCACATCTGGCCGAAGCCCTTTTTCGACCGTCTCGTCGAGCGTCTCGGCAACATGACCGACATGACGCGGCGCTCGAGCGAGGTCCCGATGATGACCGATCTCGATCGGCGCTTCGAGGTCATGGACATGTTCGGCGAGGGCTACCAGCAGGTGCTCTCGCTCGCATCGCCGCCGCTGGAAAAATTCGCCGACGCCGCTGGCGCGCTGGAACTGTCGAAAATCGGTTCCGACGCGCTGGCCGAACTCTGCAACAGATATCCGGACCGCTTCCCGGCATTCATCGCGACCGCGCCGATGAGCAATCCCGACGCCCTTGTCGAGGAATGCCGCCGCGCGGTCGAGGACCTCGGCGCGGTGGGGGTGCAGATCTTCACCAATGTCGCGGGCAAGCCCCTCGACCTGCCGGAATACGAGCCGTTCTTCGAATTCATGGCGAAGGCGGGCAAGCCGGTGTTCCTGCATCCCGCGCGGGCGCAGAACTTCTCCGACTATGAGAGCGAAAGCCGGTCGGAATACGAGATCTGGTGGACCTTCGGCTGGCCCTACGAGACCTCGGCGGCCATGGCCCGCATGGTGTTCTCGCGCCTGTTCGACAAATATCAGGGCCTGAAGGTGGTGACCCACCATGCCGGGGGCATGATACCGTTCTTCGAGGGCCGCGTCGGCGCCGGATGGGACCAGCTCGGCAAGCGCACCAGCGACCGCGATCTCGGCCGCGTCCTGAAGGAGCTCAAGCGCCCGCATCTGGAGTATTTCAAGGAATTCTACGCCGACACGGCTTCCTTCGGATCGCGCAAGGCGATCGAGCATGCGATCGAGTTCTTCGGCGAGGACCGGGTGCTCTTCGCATCCGATGCGCCTTTCGATCCCGAGGGCGGCCCGATGTATATCCGCGAGACCATCCGGGTGCTTGATACCCTCGACGTCTCCGAGGCGACCCGGCGCAAGATCTACCAGGACAACGCCATCGCACTGCTTGGCCTCAAATCCTGATCGCGGCCCTGCCCGGTCGAGAAGACGCCGCAAGTCTTGCGGGGTTGACCCAAGGGCAGGATCACGCAATGCTGCCAAGGCAAGGCATTACGGTGGGGTAATGCCTGCCAACTCCTGTTCAATCGAACAGGGTGGCGCAGAAGGTCTTGGGGGCAGAAATGAGGCATGTTTGCTTGACGGCCATCTTCGTGGTCGCGCTCGGATTTCCGGCAATTGCCGAAGAACGGCAATTGATAACCTATGCTGATCTTGCGCCACCTCAATATATCGATGCAATGCCCGCCGGACCCTCCCTCGGGGATATGTATGTGCGAAGGGGAAATGTAAGGCTGGAGCCTGAAGGGCCGGTGGTTGGGGAGTACTATTCCCAGGCAACGACCGTGAACCTGGATCCTGACAAGAAGACAAGCGCTCGATCCTATCTGGCCGAAGCGATCTTGCCGGGCGGCAGTATCTACGAAATGGATATCGTTCAGACCGAACAGATCGGGCCCGTGAATGAAGGGCACAAGCACGAAGGCTCTGTTGTCGGTGGCACCGGCGAATATGCCGGAATCCGCGGAACTTACGTTGTCGAAGTCCTGCCTGGCGGCAAGACCGCAAGAGTGACGCGAAAGTTCTGGACCGGACAATGATCCAGACGACGCCATAGGTGCGCGTCGCGTCGGCATCAACCCTTTGAGGGCCTGCCGAAAATGATGGCAGGCGATTGCTGGCATTTCCGATTCTCCCCGGTTGGCGAAGACCGGGGAGACGTGTCCGGCTTCGACCCCAGGGATGCGCGGGCTGGCGACGCAGGCGCGCCTCCCGTCCAAGGCGCACGGCATCGCAGAGGATGCGGCGGAGCGCCTTGATCCCCTCACCGGCAAAGCGCACAGTGCCGATAGGTCATCCGGACGGGTGAGCCCGAAAAATGGGGGGAAATTGCGTTGAAGATCACATTGAGCAGGTCAGCAGCATTCATCGTTACCGGGACCGTTGGCATGGCCTGCGGCTTCGCATTGGCCAAATCGACCTACCCGCCCGTGCAGGTGCTGGTGTCGAGCGAGAAGACGACCATCGGCCAGGACATCGTCTATCCGGACGCAGCGCCGAAGATCACCGGCGCGATCGTGACCATGCAGCCGGGCGGGACCACCGGCTGGCACAAGCACGACGCTCCCCTGTTCGGCTGGGTGATGGAGGGCGAGGTGACCGTCGATTACGGGGACGCGGGCACCAAGACCTACAAGAAGGGCGACGCGTTCATCGAGGCGCTGAAAAGCTATCACAACGGCACGAATACCGGCGATTCCGTAACCCGCATCCTGGCGGTGTTCGCTGGCGCTGACGGTGTCGAGAACACGGTGATGAAGGAAGACTGAGGCAGCGGGACGCTGGTCCGAACCTCATTCACCCACCCTTGGTCGTTCGCCGAGCTGATCTTGCCGCGTCGGGCGTGACGTCACGACAGGTTGCCCGTGCGGCCCTGCGACCTTAAGGCACGCGGGGGGCGTGTTGCGGGTCCGACTTTCCTGTCCTAGCAATGGCTTCGACAGTTCGCGTTACGCGCGACTCATTGGGCAATTGCCCGGAATGCGTAGCCTTGACTGCCCTTCGCCGCGCCTGGCCAGGCGCGGCCCTCCGGCTGGCAAACCAAGGGAAGCAATGCGTGAAAGGCAGCGCAGCAATTTCGGGCGAACGCCGGCTGGAGGGAGAATATCGCGCCTCCATCATGCAGCGTTCCCTGACCCGGACGCCGACTATCACAAGGCGTCGGTCCTACGCTTCGCCTTTCACATCGAACCGTGCATCGACATCAGGCGGCTGGAAAGGGCGGTAGAGCGCCTTTGCAAACGCCATGACGGATTGCGGCTTTCCTTCGTCCGGGCAGCGGGCCAGTGGCGCGCCCAGGTGTGGGACAGGCATCGCACGGGCGTCGTTGTCGAGGACCATGGCGATGTCGACACGGCGACACTGCACGCGCTGGCGGGCGAGCATGCCGATCGCCCGCTGCACATGTTCGAGGACGACCTGATCCAGTTCACCGTGTTGCGATCGGCACGTTGCGGCGACGTGCTGGTCATAAGGGCGCATCACTCCATCGTCGACGGTCATTCCATGCTGATCGTCACGGAGGACCTGCTCAAGCTGCTGATCGGTCTTCCGATATTGGGAAAAGCCGTTTCGCATGAAGAGTTCCTGCGGATCGCAGAAACGACCTCGCCACGCGAGGAGAAGGAAATCGAGCGATACTGGGACTCGATTCTCTATCCAATTCTGCCCAATCCCGGCCACGGGCGCCTTGGAGCCGGCAAGCCCGTGCCGCGGCGCATGTTCGACATGTCGGACATGCGCACGGTGGAGCTGCGGATACCGAATGATATATTCGACGCGCTTCCCGCCCTTGCCGGCGTTCCCGAGCAGACCGCGTTCTCGATCATGTACGCGGCGAATGCGCAGGCGCTGCTGGATTTGTCCGCCCTGCCCGGCCTTTACATTCCGACATTCGTCGACCGGATATCACCCAAGCTCGCCCAGTATGTGGGCTGCATGACGATGATTGTCCCACTGCGTTGTTCAAACGAGGAGGGCGCGAGCGTCGGCGGGCTTGCACGCAAGCTCGGCGAGCAATTGCGCAAGAGCATCACGATGACGCCGAGCGAGGCGACCGGTCCGGAGTT
The DNA here is from genome assembly GCA_030428345.1 of Alphaproteobacteria bacterium. GTDB lineage: Bacteria > Pseudomonadota > Alphaproteobacteria > Rhizobiales > Rhizobiaceae > BOKV01. The sequence continues at coordinate 4,007 of JAUIBM010000310.1, forward strand.
GCGATACGACAGGGAGGTGTACGAGGCCGGCGGCGTGCTGCGGCACTTCACCTGCGGGGTGGTCTTCAGCGGCGCCCGCGCAAAGAGCTCGCCGTTTGCGCCGGGAATGCAATCGCGTCCCGGAGTTCGGCAGAAGGCCGGCCCGCTCTGGGTCACCAGGCTGCCCCTGAAACAGATGAGCTTCTGCGCGATCGGCATAGAAATTCGCATGATGCCGGATCCGACGCACATGAATTTCGATCTGATCTATCATTCCGATTACTACAGCGACGACCAGATCCGAGACTATCGCCAGCGGATCGAGCACCATCTCGGCGCACGCTTCGAGCCTTGCGAATAGATTTCTCCCCGCACCCCGGGCCGGGTCACCCCAGGTCGTAGATGCGCTTCATGCTTGCGATCATCGCGCCAAGCGAGAAGCGCTGCGTGACGGCGTCGATCGCGGCAGCCCCCATGGCCGCGAGCATTTCCCGATCGCCGATCATCGCGAGAAGCCGGCGCGACAGGACATCGGGCGCGGTCTCCTCCAGAACGATGCCCGAAACGCCGGGAACCAGGGTTTCGGGCGCGCCGCCGACATTCATCGTCGCGACAGGGATTCCAAGCGCCTGCGCCTCGATCAGCACATTGGGCAGGCCCTCCATTTCGGCCAGGTGCATCAGCAGG
>JAUIBM010000311.1 GCA_030428345.1 Alphaproteobacteria bacterium
GTGGATCGGGACATGGAAATCACCCTGCTTGCCAACATGATCACGCTGACGCCGGGCACGCTTTCCGTCGATGTCTCGCACGATCGCCGGTTTCTTTATGTCCATGCGCTTGATTGCTCCGACCCCGAAGCGATCAAGGAAGACATCGCCAACGGGTTCGAACGCAAGATCCTGGAGGCGTTCCGATGACCGCCAGTGTGTTTCTTGCAGCCTGTGTCTACATCTCGCTGGTCATGCTGACCCTGGCGTTCCTGCTGACGGTCGTGCGCGTCGTGCTGGGGCCAACGCTGCCCGACCGGATCCTCGCCCTCGACATGCTGGTCGGCATCGCCATTGGCTATATCGCGGTGATCGGCGTGAAGACGGGTTTCAACCTGTACATCGATATTGCCCTGGCGCTCGGTCTGGTCGGCTTCCTGGCGACGGTCGCGTTCGCGCGATTCGTTCTTGAGCGCGGCATGACCGAGGAAGACCGGCAGGAGAAGCGCAACAAGGAGGCGGTGTCTTGAATATCGTTCCAGTGATTGCCGGCATTCTCATTCTTGTCGGCGCAAGCTTTGCGCTGCTCGCCGCCATCGGTCTGCTTCGTCTGCCGGATCTTTATTCGCGCATGCATGCCGCTTCCAAGGCCGGGACGGTGGGCTCCGGCCTGATGATGATCGCGCTGGCGGTCGTCGCTGACGATTTCGCAACCGTCACACGGGCAATAGCGGCGGTCGTTTTCTTTGTTCTGACAACGCCCATTGCCGCACATCTGCTTGCTCGCGCGGCGTACAAGGTAGGTTACAGCCTGTGGAGCGAGTCGGCGATCGATGAGATGGCCGAGAATCACCAAGACCATGCTTCGCGCGATGCGGCGTCGAGTTGAATAGCGCTCCGGACACCATTAACCGTGTCTGCCTGCGCAAATAAGGTGAGCATGCGTCAACCTGCGACATTGCTTGAGGATGCCGCGTCTGTTTGTTTGAAACGGTATTTTATTTTCGCGGTTGACAATAACCATCTTCGATAGATAACACAGCGTCTGTGACCTGGTGATCGGGTATTGGCTGAGTTTACGCTAGATCACACAACCCACTGCGCTGTATTGCCATTCCAAGCAGCGCCCAACTCCAAGAGTATTGCAATGGAAAATACAACCATGGAAGGTAGCGAGGACGGCACCGTTCTTGTTGAACTTACCGCAGAGGTAGTTTCTGCTTATGTCAGCAATAACCCGGTTTCAACGATCGATCTGCCTTCGTTGATCGGTGAAGTGCACGCCGCGCTGACCCGCGTCCGGGGCGGACCGGTGGAAGCACCTGCCGAGAAGCAAAAGCCGGCCGTGAATCCGAAGAAATCCGTCTTTACAGATTACATAATCTGTCTCGAGGACGGCAAGAAGTTCAAGTCGCTGAAGCGCCATTTGCGCACCCATTACGATCTGTCTCCCGAGGAGTATCGGGAAAAATGGGATCTGGCGCCCGACTATCCGATGGTGGCTCCCAGCTATGCGGATGCGCGCTCCAAGCTCGCCCGCGAGATGGGTCTCGGCCGCAAGCGCGGCGCAAAGACCACCCGCTCGCGCTGAAGCGCGGCGCAGGCAAGAATCGCAAAGCGTCTGCCTGTTGAACTGCATGTTTGGGGAAATTCGATGGGGTCGGCGCTTGCGCCGGCCTCTTCGTTTCAGGGCCGCGCCTGCCGCAGGGGGGACTGTCCGGGTAAGGTTTGTCCGGTCGGAACGGTCGCCTGTTTCGACAAATGTCTGATCGCCTGGTGAAGCGCGAGATGCCGGTTGAAATCGTAGCCGGCATGCCCGAGACGCGATTTCAGGCGCTCCCGCCTCAGCGCCTTGTGCAGATGCGCCAGAACATCTGCCGCGACCGGCATGTTGCCGCCGGCTTGCTGCCCGTCTGTTGCGTGTTGCGTCAACGCCGACAGGATCGGCGGCGGCGCGGCGAGAAAGCGGCGCTTGACGAATTGCTCCGCCTCCTTTCGCAGTTTCGCCTCGATGGTCTCGCCGGGCCTCGCCGGCCGTCCGGAAAATTTCGCAGATTGCATGAATTCGTGCTCCTGTAATGGAGCGTCCATACTGCGATTGCCTGATCAACCGGGCATTGGCGCGGTGTCGCGTGTCGACGCCCGGAGTACTCAAGTAACTGAAAAAACAGCGCGAATGGCGTAGCTGGCTGGCTTGCGCCCGGCATATCTGTCCCCGCTCTTGCATCTTGAACCAGGATAGGAAAATAATCCTTGATTGGGAAAGGTGCGATGGGGAATGTGTTGTTGAACGAGCGGCCCGCTTCATTTTTCGAGCGCACCGCAACGCCGGACATTGCGACCCGCGATGTCGGCGGCGAGCGGTATGATCTGGCGGGGCGATTCATCATTCGCCTCGTCGCCCATGCCGCGGGCTTGTGCGAGGCGGACCTGCTTTCGGGTCGACGCGGGGCCGAGGCCGTTTCTCGTGCGCGGCAGACGGCGATGTATCTGATGCACACCGCGATGTCGGCGCCCTATGGCGAGGTCGGCCGGGTGTTCGGCCGCGACAGAACCACCGTGGCGCATGCGTGCCGGGCGATCGAGGACAGTCGCGATGACCTGCGGACCGATACCGGATTGATGCAATTGGAGGGGATCATCGAAACCGTGCTGCCGCTCTTCGCCACCCGGCTGAAGGAGAGTGACGATGCGTAGCCCGGAGAATGGCGCGCCCGCGGGGCGGGTGCTCCGCCTGTTGCGATTGCTGGAGACCGCCGGGCCCGCCAGCGTTGAAGTGACGGGCGAATCAATCGTCTTGCGTTCCGAAGGCCGCGAGTCCCGCTTCGAAAGGCCGGTGCTTCAACACTGCCTCGCCAGCGGGCTCGTTCAACTGGCGAACCGCCAGGTCCGCTTGCGGGCCGAGGGTGTTTCGTATCTGAGGCGCGCCCTGCATCCCGAAGCGGGCTTTGTGGCCCAGCACGCCGATCTGGCCCGCCATGCGCAGGAGGGGGAGGGCGGGTCCGCCACCGACGGGCCTGCTGCCGGTACGCTCGTCGATCGATCGGAATCGCCGCTGTCGCGGCTCTACTATCGCCGCGACAAGAAGGGGAATGCCTGGCTGGATGAATCGCAATTCAGCGCCGGAGAGAGGTTGCGCCGCGACTTCGAGCGCGCCGGCCTGCAGCCCCGCATATCCGCCAATTGGGAGGCGAGCGTCGCATCGGCTGGGCGCGGCGGGGCGGGCTTGGCCGATCTCGGCGATTTCGCCCTCGACGCGCGCCGCCGGCTAGACGCGGCCATGGCGACACTGGAGCCCACGCTCGCCGGTGCGGCGCTCGATGTCTGCTGCTTTCTGAAGGGGCTGGAGCAGGTCGAACGCGAACGCGGCTGGCCGGCGCGCTCGGCCAAGCTGATGCTGCGCGCCGCGCTGACGATCCTGGCCGGCCATTACGGCCTTGTTGCCGTGGACCGGAAGCCGGGCGGCATAGTTCATTGGGGCGCGCAAGACTATAGGCCCGCTGCGCGCTGAGACCTGGGCAGCGCCGTTCAGGCAGCCTGTGCGGTCTGCGCTTCGTGCTTGATGCGGGCGACCATGGAGCGCAGGCCGTTCGATCGCTGCGGAGTGATGTGCTGCGACAGGCGCAACGCCTCGAAAACGGCGCTCTCGTCCGTTGCGGAGATTTCCGAGGCCGGCTTTCCCGAGAAGATCGCCAGCACGATGGCGACAAGGCCACGCACGATATGGGCGTCGGAATCGCCGCGGAAGTTCAGGACCGGGTCCGCTCCCTCGCCCTTGCTGGTGACGATCCAGACCTGGCTGACGCAGCCCGGCACCTTCGTGCCGGCATTGCGCTCGTCCTCGCCCAGCGGTTCGAGTTCGCTGCCCAGTTCGATGAGGTAACGATAGCGATCGTCCCAATCGTCCAGGAGTTCGAAGTTCTCTATGATGGTGTCGATTGTCGAGGTGCTCATGCCAGTTCCCGGTTTGTAGCGACATATATGCTGCAAAGCCGGTCGGATGCCACCCATTGCCGATGAGGCGCGCCTATTGGATGACGGAACCCGTCTGAACCGCGTCGGTGTCGCGCTCCTGTTTGCTGTCCAGATAGCTGTATACGAAGCGCGCGCCGGTCTTCGCCTTGGCGCCTAGCTGCGAGAATATCTCCCGGCCGGTGCCGCAGGTGGCGGGATTGCGCTCGCAGAAGCCGGACAGGTCAGAAACTACCGTCCGCGCGGCCTCCAGCGTTTCGCCGGTCGAGACCGAACGTTGTCCCTCAGTGAGGTCCTCCGGACTTACCGGAATGAATGCGATAACCAGGGTGAGCCAAAACACGGCGCGAATGAAAAACATGATCCCTCGCTTTTCTGCCTTTCCCCATTGCTAGCACGGCCGGATTAAATCGCGATTTGGCCGAACGGCAAAATTTGTTTCAAATTGCACCGAAGTTCTAAACCACGTCGTCATTGTGTCCGAATTTCGTTCCGCTCCGTCCGGAAGCAACTTTCCTTTACGGAACATGGCCTTCCCCGAAAGTCGGTCGCCGGCGGCCGCATGCGCCCATATACCCCCCGTTTACCATAGCCCGAGTTTGGAACGGCGCCGGCGTCGCCCCGGGCCGTGTCGGACGACTTCGACCGACCGCCTTAGCGTTCCATTAAAGCCGCCGTGACAGGGTTGCGGCGAACGGACGACAACACACAGTCGGTCC
>JAUIBM010000312.1 GCA_030428345.1 Alphaproteobacteria bacterium
CCCATGAAGGTGTCGCCCGGCTGGAGCAGCGCCAGGAACACCGCCTGGTTCATCTGGCTGCCGGAATTGGGCTGCACATTGGCGAATTTGGCGCCGAAGAGCTGCTTGGCGCGCTCGATCGCCAGGGTCTCGGCGACATCGACGAACTCGCAGCCGCCGTAATAGCGCTTGCCGGGATAACCCTCGGCATATTTGTTGGTCATGATCGATCCCTGCGCCTCCAGCACCGCGCGCGAGACGATGTTTTCGGAAGCGATCAGTTCGATCTCATGACGCTGGCGACCGAGTTCGTTGCGGATCGCGCCGAAAATCTCGGGGTCTACCGCTTCGAGCGTTGCGGTGAAAAAGGCGTTGCCGCCTGCGGCGGTCGCAGTATGAGCCATGGTGCAATCCCGGTGTTTGAGAAAATGGCGCCAGCCTGCAACGGCCGGCAGGGCCGGCAATAGCACAGCTGTTCAAACTGCAAAACCGTCAAGGTCGGCCTTTGGCGAACTCGCCGCTCGATTTGCCGGATCGCCGCCCAGGCCGGCATCCAGAATTGCCTTCGCCAGATAATCATAGACAGCGCGGATGCGGGCGCTTGTGCGTACCTCCTTGTGGGTGACCAGCCAGATCGTCAGCGACGGAATTTCGAGTTCGGGCGCGAGGCGCTCCAGCCGGGGGCATTTGCGGGCAAGCCAGAGCGGCGCAAAGCCTATGCCGGCCCCGGCGGCCAGTGCCTCCCATGCGGCGACCTGATCGTCGCAGCGAAGCCGGAAGAAGCTCCGGTCGACCTCGAATCCGGCCGCCCGAAAGCCGCGCAGGATCAGGTCAGAGCGATCATATCCGATGACCACATGACCGGCGAGATCGGCGGGCGTCGATGGCCGGCCATGGCGGTCGAGATAGTCGGCATGCGCGAAGACGCCCATCGGAATGTCGACCAGTTTGCGGGAGACCAGGTCAAGCTGCGAGGGCTCGACCATTCGGACCGCGATGTCGGCGTCGCGGCGCAAGAGGTTCTCCACCGCATTGGACGCCACCAGTTCGGCGGCAATCGCGGGCATGTCCGCAAGCATGCGGCCCAGAATGCCTGGCAGCAGGTACGTCGCGACAATCTCGCTGGCGGTGATGCGCACCGTGCCCGACACCTCGCTCGCCTTGCCCGCCGCCGCGAGTGCAATGCGACCTGCTCCATCGGCGACGCCGCGCGCCTCCTCCACGATCGCCAGGGCCGCATGGGTGGGCGAAAGCCCTTCTCTGCCGCGATCGAACAGGGTGACGCCGAGCGCCGCCTCGAGCTCGCTGACATGACGCCCCAGCGTGGGCTGCGAAATTGCGAGCGCTCGCGATGCCGCCGAAAGCGAACCGTGATCGATCACGCCCAGAAAGCTCTTCAGCAGATCCCAGTCGAAATGCCTTGCAGACACTTTGTCGCGCTCCCTCGCACGGGTTCGTCCGGTCTTTCGGGAAAACGTTGACCATTCAATATCGAATAGAAACTATACAAGTTTCGGCATTTTCCATTCGACAATGTGAGCATAGATCAAGGAGGCAGGCAAGACCAACAGACAGGATTTCGCCATGAACATCACCAACCGAACCATCGCAGTCCTAGGCGCAAACGGCAGGATGGGAGACGCCGCCGCGCGCGCCTTCAAGGCAGCCGGATGGCAGGTGCGCGCCGTCACACGAACCGGCAAGTCGAACATTTCGGGGATCGAGTGCTTTGCGGCCGACGCCATGATCGAGGCCGATCTGGTACGCGCCACCGAGGGTTGCGCCTTCATCTTCAACGGCCTCAACCCGATCTACACCGATTGGGCGGGAAAGGTCATGCCGATGTCGCGCAACGTCATGGCGGCGGCGCTGCGCAATCGCGCCATCCATCTTTATCCCGGCAATGTCTACAATTTCGGGACCGTCCTGCCCGAGACGCTCACCGAGGACACGCCGCAAGCCGGCGATCACCGGAAGGCGGCGCTGCGCATCGAAGCCGAGGCGCTGTTCGCGCGGATGGCGCGCGAAGAAGGCGTCCAGACCATCATCCTGCGCGCCGGCGACTTCTTCGGCGGCAAGGGACGCGGCTCCTGGTTCGATCTGGCGATCGCGTCAAAATTTGCGGGAGGCAAGGTCGTCTATCCCGGGCCGCGCACCATCGTGCACGCATGGTCCTATCTGCCGGACCTGGCGCGCAGCTTCGTGGCATTGGCTGAGGAAGCAGGGAGCCTGGCCTCGTTCGAACGCTTCCACTTTCCGGGACACAATGCCACCGGCCAGGAACTCCACGCCGCAGTCGAGCGAGCGGCGGGCCGGAAACTCAAATCCGCAGGCTTTCCATGGCCGGTTATCCGGATCGGCGCCCTGTTCGTGCCGATGTGGCGCGAAATCCTGATCATGCGCTATCTCTGGCTGCGTCCGCACAGGCTGACCGGGACGAGATTGCAATCGGTCATCGGGTCCGTACCGCACACTCCGCTGGACGAGGCGGTGTTCGCCGCGCTTGGCGAACTGGACCTCCGGCCGCGAAAGGCCAGTACGCGGCAGGGTGTGCTACCCACCCTTGCGGCGTAGTCCGGGTCCGCGATCCGCAGATCGGGTTCGATACAAAAAGAGGGGCAAAGCGCCCCTTTTTTCTTGAGTATGGCGAAATGTCAGAGCGCGGTGGTTGCCAGCGCCAGTTCTTCAACGCCGTCGCGATGGTAAATGTCATCGCGGAACTGGACGATGCCCGGCTCTACCGACCATGCGGTGATGTAGGTGAAGTAGACCGGCACCGGCACGGAGACCGGAATTTCGGTATTCGTGCCCGAGGCGATGACCCGCTCGATGTCCTGGCGGCTCCAGCCGGGCGTATCGCGCAGGATCCAGGTCACCAGGTCGCGCACATTCTGGACGCGCACGCAGCCCGAGGAATTGAACCGTTCGATCTGACCGAACAGGCTCTGCTGGGGAGTGTCGTGCATATAAACGGCGTGCGGATTGCGGAAATTGATCTTCGTCGACGCCATGGCGTTGATCTTGCCGGGATCCTGGCGCAGCCGGTAATTGACCGCATCGTCCGAATTCCAGTCGATGGCCAGCGGCGACACTTCCTCGCCGGTCGCTTCGTTGAGGATGCGGATGTTGTTGCGCTCCAGATAGGTCGGGTCCTTGCGCATCAACGGGATGATGTCCTTCTGGATGATCGACTTGGGCGCGTTCCAGTAGGGGTTGAGAATGATCTCGTGAATCTTGGAATTCAGGATCGGCGTCTGGCGGTCGATCTTGCCGACAATGGCGGTGTGGCGCTGCACGACCTTGCCGTTTTCGACCGCCTCGATGCTGGCGGCCGGAATGTTGACCATCACATATCGGTCGCCGAGATAGCCCGACATGGAGCGAAGGCGAACCAGATTGGTCTCCAACTGTCCCAGGCGAACGCTGGAAGGCACATTCATCGCCGCATAGGAATATTTGCCCAGAACGCCGTCATCCGGCAGGCCATGGCGGCCCTGGAAGCGGCGAACCGCGCCTTCCACCCAGCTGTCGAAGACCTGGGAATTGCCGGCATCGGGCGCGAGATCACCGGAAACCATGAGGCGCTTGCGAAGCGCCTGCACGGCAGGCGATGTCGAGCCGAGCTTCATGTTCTCGGTGGCGGGGACGACAGGCCAGCCGCCACCGCTGGTTATGCGGCGATAATCCTCCATCGCCTGTTCGATGAAGACCGGGGTCTGGTCCGAAAACACCGGTATAGTCGTCGCGCCGGGCTTCAGGTCGCCGCGCCGGGCGTCGAACTCGTCGCTCCACTGCCCGCGCCGGGGGCTCTGCAGCAAGGCGTCGATGGGGTTCTGCGCAAATGCCTTGCGGGTTGCGAGGGAGCCGGCGCCTGCGCCGACCGCAGCAAGGAAATCGCGTCTCTTCATCGTCTCAACCAGCCTTCTTCAAATTAATTCCGGCAAACCGCCGAGGGTCGAAAAATCGAAACTCGAAGCGCTACCCTGTCTCGAACATGGTTAACAATTCGGTAACGCGGCGGCGAGCCCAACAGTTCCAAGATAGGAAACCGCCACGGGATCGGCAACAACCCAGTCGGAATGTCACGGCGCCATTTCGCCATGCTCGCGGTCCCATCTTTTTGTGGCCAAAGCGTGTCGCATTCCACCATCGATCCGCCGCCGGGGCGAATCGCCCGCAGTGTGTTGCCGGAACAACGCAAAGGGCCCGCCGAAGCGGGCCAGAGCGAGACCTGAAGCCGATTGGTCGTGGCTTCGATCAGAGCCTGTAGAGGATCTGGTCGGTCCAGAAGCGCTCGAGGCGCTGCAGCGATTTGTTGAGCCGCTGGAACTCGTCGATGTTGATGCCGCCGACCAGTTCGATCGACCCGATGTGGCGCTGGTACAGCTTGTCGACGATCTCGCCGATCTTCTGGCCTTCCTCGGTCAGGCTCACCCGCACGGAGCGCCGGTCGACACGCGAGCGCTGGTGGTGGATGAGGCCCTGGTCGACGAGCTTCTTGAGATTGTAGGAGACGTTGGATCCCAGATAATAGCCGCGCGTGCGCAGTTCGCCGGCGGTCAGTTCGGAATTGCCAATGTTGTAGAGCAGCAGCGCCTGAACCGGATTGACGTCGTTCCGCCCCTGACGGTCGAACTCGTCCTTGATGACGTCCAGCAGGCGGCGATGCAGCCGCTCGACCAGGGTC
>JAUIBM010000313.1 GCA_030428345.1 Alphaproteobacteria bacterium
GCTGAAGAGCGATCTTGGCAAGCTGAAGGGCAAGAAGACCGGGCTGGTGCGCATCGCCCCGCTCGACAGCCTGCTGGTGCGCTTCCTGCCCGAGCAGATCATGGCGTTTCACCGTCTGCATCCCGGCGTCAATTTCCGGGTGCAGAGCGGGCCGCATGGCCGCATCGCCAATCAGGTGGCGGAAGGCGAGGCCGATATCGGCATCACCTTCAATCTGGCGCATCCCGAGGATACCGAGCTCATCGCCGATGTCGCCATGCCGCTGATGGCCATGGTCTCCCACGACCATCCGCTGGCCAGGCAGCGTTCGGTGACGCTGAGCCAGTGCTCGCAGTACAACCTGCTGCTGCAGATGGATACCGAGCCGATCCGATCGCTGATCGAGGTGGAGCTTTCGGTGCTGGAGCGCACCGGCCGCACGCTGGTCGCCTCCAACAATCTGATGATGCTGCGGCCGATGATCGAGGCCGGGGCGGGGGTCGCCTTCTATACGCCGATCGGCATGGCCGACGGCCTGCGCGAGGGTTCGATCGTGGGCATACCCCTCAAGGGTTCGCGGCTCGGCGGCTTGCGGCTCGGCCTGCTGGTCCCGCGCCGGCGCCAGCTCACCCGGGCGGCGCACGCCATTGTCAAGCAATTGAGCCAGGCGCTCGCCGAGCTTGGCGAAGAGTGGAAGGGAATGTCCGGCGGTGACCATGCGGATTGAGGTCGGGCGATGGCTGCCGGAGCCCGGCTTCCGGCCGGCGATGCGCAACGTCTCCCTGAGCGCGCGCGAGGGCGCTCCGGAGATCACGCCGGGCCGGGGAAACGGCGCGGACCTGCTCGCCATGCCGGCGCCTGTCAATGCGCATGACCATGGCCTTGGCGTCCGCACCATGGATTTCGACTGCATGGACGATGCGCTGGAGCCGTGGATCGCCGGGCTGCGCCTGCGCCCGCCCACCGACCCCTATCTGGAGGCGCTGGTCGCCTTCGGGCGCATGCTGCAATCGGGATGCTGCGCCACCATGCATCTGCACAATTCGCTCAACGCCAACAGGCTGGGCGAGGAGGCGGCCGAGGTGATCCGCGCGGCGCGCGACAGCGGCATCCGCATGGGGCTGTCCTGTCCGCTGCTCGACACCTCGCCTTGGATCTATGGCGAGATTGATGAACTGCGCGGCTTCGTCGACGAGGGCGAGTGGCAGACGCTCGCCGCGCTGCTGCCGCGCTATCGCCCGATCGGCGATCAGATCGAGTCCGTGCTCGAAATCGCGCGCGAGCAGGCGGGGCAGGGCGTCGACGTGCAACTGGGCCCGATCGGACCGCAATGGGCGAGCAATGCGCTGCTGGAGCAGATCGCCGACGCCTCGCGCTCCTCCGGGCTGCGGGTCCACATGCATCTGCTGGAAAGCCCGCGCCAGCGCATCTGGCTGGACCGGCGCTTTCCGCAGGGCGTCGTCGCCTATCTCGACAGCATCGGCTTCCTGTCGCCGCGCCTCGCCGTCGCCCATGGCGTGCATCTGCGCCCGGAGGAATGCGCGCTCCTGGCCGAACGCGGGGTTACTGTGGTCACCAACCCCTCGGCCAATCTGCGCCTGCGCTCGGGTGTCGCGCCGGTCGATGCTCTGCGGCAGGCCGGCGTCGATTTCGCCATCGGCATGGACGGGACGGTGATCGACGACGACCAGGACATCTGGCGCGAGATGCGCCTTGCCCATCTGCTGCACGGCGGGCGCGGCATCGACCCCGCCGCCGGGCTTGGCGAGATGTTCCGCGCCGCGACGGTGAATGGCACGGCGGTGGTCAACCAGCAGACGGGCGGCGATATCGTCATTATCGACTACGGGGAACTGACGCGGGACGCGCTGTTCGACGATCTCGACGAGGCGCGGGTGATCATGGGCCGCATGACGGCACGCCATGTCCGCGAGCTTTTCGTGGCGGGCCGGCATGTGGTTGCCGACGGCGAACTCGTCAGCTTCGATTTCGAGGTGGCGCGCAAGGAACTGCACGCCCAAGCGCGCGCGGCGCTGCCGCGCCTTCAGGCGGAGCGGGGCAATGCCCGCCGGATCGCCGACCTCGTGCGGCGCCATTACCGTTCTTGGCAGGAGGCGGGCGAGGCCTGATCGTCTGCGCCGCCCGCCTTCAGCTCATGCGGAAAGGCCGAGCGCCACCAGCGCCGATTTCTGTTCGTCGGTCAGTTCCAACATCGGCGGCAGGATGCGCTCGAAGCCGGCTTCGCCATGGATGTGGCCGGTCAGGAATTTGACCGCCGGGATCAGCGGCTGCGCGGAAACGCCGGCGCGGATGGCCGAGACCTGCGCCAGCAGGTCCTTATTGCCCTGGTCGCGCCACAGCGCGGCCGAAAGGGCGGGCGCGACATTGACGGTGGCCGAGATGCAGCCGGCATAGCCGCGGCTTCCCGCCAGCGAAAGGGAGGCTTCGGTGCTGGGGAATACGTCGAAGCCCTCGATCGCCGCGAGCTGGTCGGCATAGCCGGCCTCGCCCGAACTGTCCTTGGCGCCGACGATGCGGCCGGAAAGTCCGGCGGACAGGCGCCCCGCCAGTTCCGGCGAAAAGCGGATGCCGGTCATCAGCGGGTAGTTGTAGAGGTAGATCGGGATCGGCGCGTCGGCCGTCGCCTCGACGATCCGCGCGAACCATTCGAACAGCCCGTCCTCCGGCACGCCCTTGTAGTAGAAGGGCGGCAGGATCAGCGCGCCGGCGAAGCCCAGTTCATGGGCGTGGCGGGTCAGGGCGATCGTGGTTTCCAGGTCCGGCGTCCCGGTTCCCACCATCAGGCGCAGCGGATCGAGCTGTCCGGCCGCCGCAGCCATCACCGTGCGGCGCTGACCGGCGGAAAGCGAATTGGCCTCGCCCGTGGTGCCGAGCACGTTCAGCCCGTCGCAGCCGCTGGCGAGCGCCCAGGTTGCGTGGCGCAGGAAGAGCTGCGTGTCGGGCTGGCCCGCTGCGTCGACAGGGGTGGGGACTGCGGCGATCACGCCGCCAAGCCGGTTCTTCGTCATGGTCTTCTCCCGTGGCCGGTTCATTGCGGGTCGGCGGGAACCGCGCGCGGCGGATGCCCGGCGACCAGCGGATGATCGGCGGTTGTCGTATGGCGTTCGTCCCAGCCGCCCGGACTTCCCCAACCCGTCACGACCTCGAAGAAGTCGCGATTGACCTTCTCGAAAGGGCGCATGGCGTCGGTGATTTCCTCGTCCCAGACGATCGCGTCTACCGGGCAGATGGACAGGCAAAGGCCGCAATTGATGCACTCGTCAGGCTGGATGTAGAACATCCGGCCGCCTTCGTAGATGCAATCGACCGGGCAGGCCAGCGTGCAATCGCCGTCCTTCACGTCGATGCACGGCTCTGTGATGACATAAGCCATGACTTTCCCGCAGCCTGTTCGCGCACGGCGGTTTATCGCAGGGTCAAGTGTTCGAATAAAGTACAGATATTCGTCAGGCGCGCTGCCGCTTCGGCAACGCGATCCGGCGCCGCAACAAGACGGCCGGCGCCGGCCGCGGGCGCGCGCCGTCTTGATACGCCGGCTGCTTCCCGCTACGCAGGTCGCCATCGCGGGCATGGCGAAACTGGTAGACGCAAGGGACTTAAAATCCCTCGGAGCAATCCATCCGGGTTCGAGCCCCGGTGCCCGCACCAGGCAAGTCCAGCGTGCCGTTCCGGCGAATCGCGGGCATGGCGGATCACGCGCCAAGCCCGGCCGGCGCTTGCCAGGCGGGGAATTCCGACCTACACGGCAGGGCCCTGCGGGAGGAGACTGCAATGGCTGCCTATGTTGCGCTGGTGCTCGGCTATGTGCTGAGCCAGTTCTATCGTTCGTTTCTGGCCGTTCTCGCAACGACGCTGCAGACCGAACTGAATCTCACGCCCGGCGATCTGGCCTATGTGTCCGGCGCATGGTTCGCGGCGTTTGCGCTGATGCAGTTTCCCATCGGCTACGCGCTCGACAGCTTCGGCCCGCGGCGTACGGCGGCCATCCTGCATGTGATCGGCGGCGGGGGCGGGGCGGCGCTGTTCTCGGTCTCGCAGAACGCCTGGCAATTGATCCTGGCGATGGCGCTGATCGGCGTCGGCTGCGCGCCGATGCTGATGGCGACGTTCTATCTGTTCGCTCGCAATTTCTCGGCGGCCAAATTCGCCACTCTCGGATCAACCTTCATCGCCATCGGCACGCTCGGCAACATTGTCGGCACGGAACCGCTGGCCTTCGCGGCGGAGGCCTATGGCTGGCGCAATGTCTGCCTGGGCCTGTGCGCGGCCAGCGTGATCGTGGGGATGGCGATCCTCTTCGTGGTTCGCGATCCCAAGCGCGAGGCGGGGGAGGCGGCCGGCGGCGGGGGCTATCTGGCGCTGCTGCGCATTCCGCAATTGTGGCCGATCCTGCCCTGCATCCTGCTCGGCTATGCGGTGGCGGCCGGGGTGCGGGGCCTGTGGGCGGGGCCGTTCCTGGCCGACGTCTATGGCCTCGACACGCTCGAGGTGGGCCGGGTGACGCTGTGGATGGCGGTTGCGCTTTCGCTCGGCAGCCTTGCCTACGGGCCGCTCGACCGGCTGTTCAATTCGCGCAAGAAGGTCGTGCTGGCCGGCAATCTGCTTGTGGCCGGCGTCGCCGGCTGGCTCGCGCTGGCGACACCCGCCGA
>JAUIBM010000314.1 GCA_030428345.1 Alphaproteobacteria bacterium
TTCGTCGCGGTGACGATCATCGGCTTCGTCCGGCACGGCATGCACTTCTTCTCCTTCTTCGTGCCGCCGGGAACGCCGATCCTGATGTGGCCGCTGATGATTCCGATCGAGATCATCTCCTACCTTTCCCGGCCGATCAGCCTGGCCGTCCGCCTGTTCGCGAACATGACCGCGGGCCATACTCTGCTGAAGGTCTTCGCCGGCTTCGTGACCAGTTTGAGCGCGCTGGGCGTACTCGGCATTGGCGGGTCGATCCTGCCGCTGGCCATGGCCGTGGCGCTGACCGGACTGGAATTCCTGGTCGCCTTCCTGCAGGCCTACGTCTTCGCGGTCCTGACCTGCATGTATCTCAACGACGCGCTGCACCCGACCCACTAAGGCGCCGTCAGAGCCAAACCGGCCCTCGGGCCTAATTCGAACCACCGCAATCACATCGGACAACTCGAAGGGAGTTTTCACCATGGAAGCAGAAGCAGCAAAGTATATCGGCGCCGGCATCGCATGCCTCGGCATGGGCGGCGCGGGCATTGGCCTGGGCACCATCTTCGGCAACTACCTGTCCGGCGCCCTGCGCAATCCGTCGGCAGCCGACGGTCAGTTCGGCCGCCTGATCTTCGGCTTCGCCGTTACCGAAGCTCTGGGCATCTTCTCGCTGCTCATCGCGCTTCTGCTCCTGTTCGCCTGAGCCGCTGCCGGTTGGTATGGCGGCCGGCCCGTGCGGGCGGCCGCAATTCCCCGCAAGGCTTAAACTCCCCAGGAGGGATGGATGAACATCGCTGACGCGATCATCGGGCGAGCATGGGCGCAGGAAGCCCATGGCGAGACGCATGCCGGAACCGAGGCGCATGACGCCGGCGGTCACGGCGGAGCGTTCCCGCCTTTCGACCCGACCCACTTTGCCTCTCAGTTGCTCTGGCTGGCGATAACCTTCGGCATCTTCTACATGTTGATGGCCCGCGTCGCCATTCCGCGCATTGGCGGGATTCTGGAAACGCGGCGCGACCGCATTTCGCAGGATATCGACGAAGCCCAGCGGATGAAGGACGAGGCGGACGCCGCCTATGCGGCCTATGAGCAGGAACTGGCCGAAGCGCGCTCGCGCGCCGGTGTCATTGCCCAGACCGCCCGTGACGAGGCCAAGGCCGAAGCGGACGCGGAACGTCAGCGGATCGAACAATCCCTGGCGGAAAAGCTGAGCGAGGCGGAAGCCAAGATCGCCGGTATCAAGGCCCAGGCGCTTGCCGAGGTCGATCGAATCGCCGTCGACACCACCCAGGTGATCGTCCGCGAACTGATCGGCGGTACGACAAGCGCGGCCGAGGTCGAAGCGGCCCTGGGCGAAAAGCGGTAGGAGACCGGTATGGAACTCGACGCAACATTCTGGGCATTCATCGCTCTGGTGATCTTTGTCGGCCTGATGTTCTGGCTGAAGGTTCCCGCGACGATCGCCGCCAGCCTCGACTCGCGCTCGGACAAGATCCGCAGCGAACTCGAGGAAGCCCGCCGCCTGCGCGAGGAAGCTCAGGAATTGCTCGCCGAGTACCAGCGCCGCCGCAAGGCGGCAGAGGCCGAGGCAAGCGACATCATCTCGCACGCCAAGCACGAGGCCGAGCTGATCACGCGCGATGCAGCGGCCAAGACGGAGGAATTCGTCGCCCGCCGCGCTGCGCTTGCCGAGCAGAAGATCGCCCAGGCCGAGACGCAGGCCCTTTCGGAGGTCAAGGCTTCGGCCGTCGACCTCGCGATTTCCGCGGCCGAGAAGATCATCGCGGCGAAGGCGACCGGCTCGACTGCCGACCAGATCATCGCCAGTTCGATCGGCGAGGTCAAAAGCCGGCTCAACTGACCGGTTCGATCCTGCGGGCAATCACTTTGCCCGATGCGAAGGCGGCCTGTGGCCGCCTTTTTCGTTTGTCGAGCGGATTGCCCTGACCCGGATTGCCCTGACCCGGATTACCTTGTCCCGGATTGCCTTGCAGAGGGTCAGGCGAGCTTCCTGCGCGACAGGACGTCGCGCACCGGGGCATAGCTGGCGCGGTGCAGGGCGCACGGACCCAGCGCTTCCAGCGCGTCGCGATGCGCTTTCGTGCCATAGCCGGCATGGCGGGCGAAGCCATATCCGGGAAACTGCGCGTCGGCCCGCTCCATGATCCTGTCGCGCATCACCTTGGCGACGATCGACGCCGCGGCAATGGAGAGCGAGCGCGAATCGCCCTTGATCACCGCATGCCCGACCGCGTGCAGAGGTGGCGGCACGTCGCGTCCGTCGATCAGGCAGGCGTCGGCCTGGCGGGGCAGGGCGCGAAAGGCCCCGACCATGGCCTCAAGCGTCGCACGAAGGATGTTGATCTCGTCGATCCGGGAAGCGCAAACCGAGCACCAGGCGACATCGGCCGAGGCGCTGATCGCCTCGAACAGGCGCTCGCGGCGCGCCTTGCCCAGCATCTTGGAATCGTTCAGCCCTTCGGGAATGGCCGAGGGATCCAGTATGACGGCGGCCGCCACCACCGGCCCTGCCAGCGGTCCGCGTCCGGCCTCGTCGATCCCGGCGACCAGCAGCCTGCCGCTTCGGATCAGCTTGTCTTCGAACGCGTGGTCGGGCGCTCCGGCCGCGCGGCTTTCGGCGGTCTCGCGCAACAGCAAAGGAAGAGAATCGGCGTGGGACATACGCGGCGATACTGGTCCCGACGCCGATCCTCTTCAACACCCGACGGAAAGATTGGCGGCGCAATCCGTCGGGATTTCGAAAGGCCTACAGCAATTGCAATTGCTCTCCGTCCGCCATGGGCGAACGGAACAGGCCCGTTTCCAGCTTCCTGCGCTGCTGGTTGAAACCGAGCCTCTTGGAAGCAATCTCGAATCGCCGGCCGATCTGCCAGGCATAGGGACCGGTCCCCCGCATCCGCTTGCCCCAGGCGGCGTCGTAATCCTTGCCGTCGCGCATCGAGCGCAGCATGTTCATCACATGCCGGTAGCGGTCCGGATAATGCTGCAGCAGCCAGTCGCGGAACAGCGGGCTCACCTCCATCGGCAGGCGAAGCAGGATGAAGCCGGCCTCCTGCGCCCCCGCTCCGCGGGCGGAGTCCAGAATGCGCTCGATCTCCTCGTCGTTCAGCGCCGGAATGACCGGGGCAATCATGACCGAGGTCGGGATGCCGGCCGCCGTCAGATCGGAGATCGCCTTCAGCCTGAGGCCGGGCGTTGAGGCCCTTGGCTCCATGGCGCGGGCGAGGCGGCGGTCCAGCGTGGTGATGGACAGCGCCACCTTGGCCAGGCCCTTCTCGGCCATGCGCGCCAGGATATCGATGTCGCGCGTCACCAGCGACGATTTCGTCACGATACCGACTGGATGATTGGCCGCTTCCAGCACTTCGAGGATTTCGCGTGTCACCCGCCATTCGCGTTCGATCGGCTGATACGGGTCGGTATTGGTGCCGATCGCAATGGTCTTTGCCTGATAGCCGGGTTTGGAAAGCTCGCGCGCCAGAAGCCGCGCGGCGCCGGGCTTGGCGAACAGTTTCGATTCGAAATCCAGTCCCGGCGAAAGCCCCATATAGGCGTGGCTGGGCCGGGCGAAGCAATAGATGCAGCCATGCTCGCAGCCGCGATACGGATTGATCGAGCGGTCGAAGGAGATGTCGGGCGATTCGTTGCGCGTGATGATGGTGCGCGGCTTTTCCTGCTGCACCTCGGTCTTGAAGGGCGGCAATTCATCCAGTGTCTGCCAGCCATCGTCGAAGATGTGCCGGCTGATCGGCTCATATCGGCCGGAAGGATTGAGCGTCGCGCCGCGACCGCGCCGCCGCTCGCCCGCGATCTCCTCGCTGAAGGCCGCCTGCGATTGCGCCAGGGCCGAACCGGCCAGGAAGGCTTCATGCGCGGAAATGCTTGCTTCCGCCTTTGCCGGGGAGCGTCTGCGCGATGCCGGTCGTGTCGTGCTCCTGGAAGTCGCGCCGGACGGTTGTTGCGCCATGTCTGCCTCCACCGGTTTGGCTGCCCGCGTTTGCGAGTCGCTGTTGATGAATAAATTCCTAGCACAGAAAAGGAACAAAACAAGAACTTTTTTGGTTAACCGGCAGCGGATGGGGTGTGGGCCTCGCCTTGGCGCGCCCATGTCTGTATGCATCGGGAATGCTCAGTGTGATCATCGTTTCAGCCGGCGACGGACAGAAGCTGGCGCGCACCTTGATGTCCGTGTTCCCCGCCATTGCCGAGGGCGTGGTGCGGGACGGCTTCGTTCTGGCGGCCGACCCGGCGGCGGATGACGAACGAATCGCGGATGCGGCCGGCTGCGAATTCATCGAGGGTCCGCTGGATCGCACGACCGCCTCGGCCCTGGAGCAGGCCCGCGCCGACCATGTCATGTTTCTCGTCGCCGGCGCGGAACTGGAGGCCGAGTGGTGGCGCGAAGTGGCCCAGTTCGTCGAGCGCAGCGGCCATGCCGGCAGGCTCAGCGCCGCCTTTGCCTTCGCCGTCCATGATTTCGGTCTGGCGGCGCGCCTGGCCGAATGGGGCAACGCCGCCCGTTCGCGCCTCTTGCGCCGCGCCGACCCGCGTCAGGGCCTGATCGCGCACAAGGGCGCGGTGCGCCTTTCGCGCGGCGCGACGCGCTTTCCGCCGCACCCGGTCGGGCGCATGG
>JAUIBM010000315.1 GCA_030428345.1 Alphaproteobacteria bacterium
AATGACCGCCCGCGAACAGATGACAGCGATCACCGCCGAGATCGCGGATCTTCAGGAGGACCAGCAGAAGACCTGGAAGCAATTGGCGATCGAACTGGCCGGTCAGCAGATTTTCATCATCGAGCCGAACGAACTGACCAAGACCGACCGGGAAAAGCTCGAGGAACATTTCATGGAGGAAATGTTTCCGATGCTGACGCCGCTGTCGATCGACCCGGCGCATCCGTTCCCGTTCATTCCCAATCTCGGCTACACGCTGGTCTACGATCTGGCGCACAAGGTGACCGGCGACCCGATGACCGCCCTGATCCGCATGCCCGCTGCCCTGAGGCGCTTCGTCGCCCTTGCAAAGGGCGATACCGCCCGCAACGCCTTCATCTCCGTGGAGGAGGTGATCGGAATGTTCATCGATCGGCTGTTCCATGGCTATGAAGTGCGCGGATCGGGCAATTTCCGCGTCATCCGCGACTCAGACATGGAAGTCGAGGAAGAGGCCGAGGATCTCGTGCGCACCTTCGAGACGGCGTTGAAGCGCCGTCGCCGCGGTTCGATCATCCGTCTGGAAATCGATTCGGGAATGCCGGAAAACCTGCGCGACTTCGTGGTCGGCGAACTGGCGGTTGCCCGCGACGAGGTGGTCATCGTCAACGGCATGCTGGCCTTGCACAATCTGTCCGAGATCGTCTCCGTCCAGCGGCCCGATCTCAAGTTCGAGCCGTTCATCGCCCGTTTTCCCGAGCGCATCCGCGATCACAATGGCGATTGCTTTGCTGCGATCCGCCAGAAGGACATCATCGTCCACCATCCCTATGAATCGTTCGACGTGGTCGTGCAGTTCCTGCGTCAGGCCGCCCGCGACCCGGAAGTCGTCGCCATCAAGCAGACCTTGTACCGCACTTCCAACGACTCCCCGATCGTCGCCGCCCTCATCCAGGCGGCCGAATCCGGCAAGTCCGTCACGGCGCTGGTCGAATTGAAAGCCCGCTTCGACGAAGAGGCGAATATTCGTTGGGCGCGCGATCTGGAGCGCGCCGGCGTTCAGGTCGTCTTCGGCTTCGTCGAATGGAAGACCCATTCCAAGCTTTCGCAGATCGTGCGTCGCGAGGAGGGCAGGCTGGCCAACTACGTTCACATCGGCACCGGCAACTATCATCCGGTGACCGCGCGCATCTACACGGACCTGTCCTATTTCACCGCCGATCCGGCGGTCGCGCGCGACGTCGCCCAGGTCTTCAACTTCATCACCGGCTATGCCGAGCCGGAGCGTCTGGAGACCATTGCCGTCTCGCCGGTCACGCTCAAGCCTCGCATCCTGGAGCACATCGAAGCCGAGATCGCGCATGCGCAGGCGGGGCGTCCCGCCAATATCTGGGCCAAGATGAATTCGCTGGTCGATCCCACCATCATCGACGCGCTTTATCGGGCCAGCCAGGCCGGCGTGCATATCGAGCTTGTCATCCGCGGCATCTGCTGCCTTCGCCCCGGCATCCAGGGTCTGTCGGAGAACATCCACGCCAAATCCATTGTCGGCCGCTTTCTCGAGCACAGCCGCATCCTGTGCTTTGGAAACGGACAGTCGATGCCCTCGCGTGAGGCGATCGTGTATATCGGTTCGGCCGACCTCATGACGCGCAATCTGGATCGCCGTGTCGAGGTAATGGTTCGGCTGAAGAACGAGACTGTCCACAGGCAGGTGCTCGACCAGATCATGCTGGCGAACCTTCTGGACAACGAACAGAGCTGGGAAATCCTCCCGAACGGGCGTTCGCGACGAATTTCTCCCAAAAACGACTCGGAATCGTTTAGTGCCCAGCGGTACTTCATGACCAATCCGAGCCTGTCAGGCCGAGGAGAATCGCTGAACTATGATGCGCCCAAGAAGTTTGCGGAGCCTGGATTCTCTCTCGGCTGAAGCCTACAGGCTCCCGCGCGAGACGGGGGCCCAGGGGCGGCTGGCCCACAGGGTGCCGGTCGCGGTCATCGACATCGGCTCGAACTCTGTGCGCCAGGTGATCTATGAGGGCCTGGCGCGCGCGCCTGCCGTCCTGTTCAACGAAAAGGTGCTTTGCGGCCTCGGAAAGGGCGTCGCGTCGACCGGCAAGCTCGACGAGGGCGCCGTCGAGTGCGCGCTGTCCGCCATTCGCCGCTTCCGCGCGCTTGCCCATCAGGCCCATGTCGGGGAGACCCATATTCTGGCGACGGCCGCTTCGCGCGACGCCGCCAACGGCCCCGACTTCATCCGCCGGGTGGAAAGCCTGACCGGAACCCGGGTGACCGTGCTGACCGGGCAGATGGAGGCGCAATTTTCCGCCTGGGGCGTCAAGGCCGGCTTCCACAAGCCGGACGGCATTGTCGGCGACATGGGCGGCGGTTCCCTGGAACTGGTTGGCGTCGGCGCGGGCGACATCTCCGGCGGCATCACATTGCCGCTCGGCGGGCTTCGGCTTTCCGAGGTTTCGGGCAATTCCCTCTCCAAGGCCAAGGCGATTGCGCGTTCCGCATTGCGCCATGCGGAAATCGAATGGCCGGGCGCCGGGCGCACCTTCTACGCCGTCGGCGGAACCTGGCGCTCGCTGGCCAAGCTGCATATCGAGAGCGTGCACTATCCCCTCAATGCGGTGCACGACTATGAAATCGATGCGGAACGGTTCATCGCCTTCTGCAGCCGGGTGGTCGCCAAACCGATCGACCAGATCAAGGGCATCGACGTCGTTTCGCGCAACCGCCGCGGCCTTCTGCAATTCGGCGCGCTGGTCATGGTGGAGACCTTGCGGGCGCTGGGCGCCGAGCGCGTCGCCATGTCCTCGATGGGGGTGCGCGAGGGCTATCTGCATGCCCTGCTGCCGCCCGAGGTGCAGGCCGAGGATTCGCTGCTGGCGGCCTCGCACGATCTCAGCGTGTTGCGCGCTCGTTCGCCGCTCCATTCATCCGAGCTGGCGCAATGGAGCGGCGAGGCCTTCGCCACCCTGGGTGTCGAGGAAACCGAGGACGAGGCGCGGTTCCGCATCGCCTCGTGTTATCTGGCGGACATCGCATGGCGGGCCCATCCCGATTTTCGCGCCCATCAAAGCCTGTCGATCATCGCCAATGCCGGCTTTGTCGGCATCAGCCATGAAGGGCGGGCCTATATCGCGCTGGCCAATTACTTCCGCTATCAGGGGCTTGGGTCGAAGGTCGCCAGTCCGTCGATTTCGGTGCTCGCCTCGCCGCGCGTTCGCGAGCGCGCCCGCATTCTCGCTGGCATTTTCCGGGTGCTCTATCTCTTCTCCGCCTCCCAGCCCGGCGTGATCCCGCGCCTGGTGCTGCGCAAGGGCGAGGAGGAGGGCAAGTTCGTGTTCGAGGTGCCCGCCGACATCGCCGATCTGTGCGGCGAACGGCCCCGGGAGCGCCTGTCGCAGCTTTCCCGCGAGACCGGCAAGGCAATCGAACTGCGCATCGCCTGATCGCATGCCGGCATAAGCGCCCGCCGAGATGAGCGCCGCCGTGGAGGCAGGTTCACAATGAGGCTGAAGCTTCGCGATTGGGCGCTTGCGGTAAAGCGGGATGTGCACGCGCTGTACCTCGCCAGCCGCGATCCGCGCGTCCCCTGGCATGTCAAGCTTCTGGCGTTGGCGGTCGCCGCCTACGCGCTGTCGCCGATCGATCTCATTCCCGATTTCATCCCGGTGCTGGGTTATCTCGACGATCTTGTTCTTGTGCCGCTCGGCATCGCGCTCGTCGTGTGGATGATTCCCTCGCCGATCATGGCGGAGCATCGCGCCGCCGCGGCAAAGGCGGGCGAAAGTCCAAAGAGCCGCAAGGCGGCGGCGGTCATCATCCTCGTGTGGATCGCATGCGCGGCCGTCGCCGGGTGGTTCGCCCTTGCGGCAATGCGGCGCTGAGGCCTGCTATTCGGCTGCGTGCGCCGCCGGTTCGCGTTCATCCAGATCGATCAGCGTTACCGATTTGCCGTTGAAGCCGAGGGCCAGCCGGCCGTTCTTCAGGCGCAGCGCCGCGTCGCCGAACAATTCGCGCCGCCATCCCTTCAGCGCGCTCACATCGGCGGCGTCATCGGCGGCGATGCGCTCCAGATCGTCGACGGTCGCGATCACCTTCGCCGCGACGCCGTGCTTCTCCACGATGAGCTTGAGCAGCACCTTGAGCATTTCCGTCGCCGCGCCGGTGCCCTCGGGCGCCTGCCTCGGCTGCGGCATGGAGGGCAGCTGCACCTTGGGCAGTTCCATGGCCCGCTTGACCACCGCGACCAGTTCGCTGCCATAGCGCCCCTTGTCGAACCCGCGCGAAAGGCCGCGCAGATCGGCAAGGTCGGAGACCTGCTGCGGCGGGTGGGCGCAGATTTCGTAGATCGCGTCGTCCTTGATGATCCGCCCGCGCGGCACATTGTGCTGGCGAGCCATTGTTTCGCGCCATTCGGCGATCATCTTCAGCATGGCGAATTCGCGCGGCTTGCGCACGCGCAGCTTCAGGCGCTGCCATGCCTGCTGGGGCGGCAGGTCATAGGTCTCGCGGGAGGTGAGGATCTCCATCTCCTCTGCGACCCAGTGCGAGCGCCCCTGTTCTTCCAGATTGGCCTTGATCGACTGGTAGACGTCGCGCAGGTGCGTCACATCGGCCAGCGCGTAGT
>JAUIBM010000316.1 GCA_030428345.1 Alphaproteobacteria bacterium
TGCAGTGAAATCAATGGCCGGAGCAGAACCGCCAATCGCAGCGGATTCAGTTTCCTGTATGCGCGTTATGCAGCGCACAAGAATTGATGACTATTATTCAGGCAGATTGTGAGAGCGCCCGGAACCCGGGCCGCATGAGGCCGGCCGAAATCGGCGGCCGGATCTACCGGTCCGCCTGCTCGGAAAGATAGGCGTCGAGCCGGTCAGGATCGAAGACCCGGCCGTCGAAAAATCCGTCCGGACCGAGTAGCAGGGCGCCTGCCGAGGCGCCGACGGCCTCGGTTCCGGCAAGCGCCCCCTCGACCTTGGCGTTTGCGGCCGGGATCGGCGCCGGAAGCGATCCGAGCGCGGCGCGGTAGAGGTCGGGCCGGTAGCAGCTCCGCGCCGCCTCGGCGTGGGCGGCGGTGTGCACCACCTGCCCCCAGCGCACCATCTGGCTGTAGAACCACAGTGCATGGCTCTGCCAGGGAAACGTCGCCGCGTGGGCGAAGGGTTCGAAGAAGCGCGCCCGGTTGTCGGCAGAAAGCCCGTCGACCACGGCGCCTTCCAGCGCCCGGGCGATCAATTGCGCCGGCTGGCCGACATATTCCGGCCTTGCGAGGATATGCGACAGCGCGGCGTGGTTCTGCGCCTCGCCGCACCACTGGGCGGCGCGGTAGAGGGCGCGGACAAGCCTCGACAGCGCTTCGCGGTTACGCGCCGCCCATTCGGCGCTCACCCCGAGCACCTTCTCCGGGCTCGATTTCCATATCGCCGACTTGACTGTGGCGATCCTGCCCGCGCCCTTCGAGACCGCGACCGAGTTCCACGGCTCGCCGACGCAGAATCCGTCGATCTGGCCGGAAGCCAGCGCGTCCGGCATGAAGGGCGGCGGCACGATGACGATCTCGATGTCCTCGTCCGGCGCGATACCGGACGCCGCGAGCCAGTAGCGCAGTTCGAAATTGTGCCCCGAATGGGCATGGACGACGCCGAATTGCAGCGGCCGGCCGCCGGCCCGCCGGCGCTGTTCGACCTCGGCCTTCAACGCAATCCCGGAGCCGGTGGCGTCGGGCACGCGGAACGGATGCGCCGCCTGCATCGCCTCGAACAGCGCGGCGCTGACCGTCACCGCGTTTCCGCCGAGCCCCATCGCCATCGGCACGACGACGTCGAGCGAAAGCGGCGCCAGCCCGAGCGCGAAGGCGATCGGCATCGGCGCCAGCATGTGGGCGGCGTCGAACTGGCCGATCGCCATGCGGTCGCGGATATTGGCCCACGACGTTTCGCGCAAGAGCGTCAGCGCGATGCCCTCCTCCTCGGCGAAACCGCATTCGCGCGCGGCGACGAGGATGGCGCTGTCGGTCAGCGGGATGAAGCCGGCGGCAATCTCGGTGTCAGCCATTGGGCGCGCCCTTTCCCAGCATGTCGGCGGCGAGCACCAGGCTTTGCGCCACATCGCTGATCTTGCAGTTCTGGTTCATCGCCGTCTTGCGCAGCAGCGCATAGGCCGCGTCCTCGCTCAGGCCCCGCGAGCGCATCAGCAACCCCTTCGCCTGGTCGATCACCTTGCGCGAATGCAGCGCGTTGCGCGCGTCCTCCAGTTCGCGTTCGAGGCGCGAATAGGCGTTGAAGCGGCTGATCGCCATGTCGAGGATCGGCTTGACCCGCTCGCGGCGCAGTCCGTCGACCACGTAGGCCGAGACGCCCGCCTCGATTGCGCGCTCGATCGATTCGCGGTCCGAACGGTCGACGAACATTGCAATCGGGCGCTTAACGGCGCGCGAAAGCTGGAACATGTTCTCCAGCATGTCCCGGTTCGGATTCTCCAGGTCGATGACAATGACGTCGGGCTCGAGCGCAGCGATGCGCCCCGCGATGCCGGTGACGTCGGTGACGACGGTCACCCGGTCATGACCGGCCTCCCGCAGGCCCGCTTCGATGATGGCGGCGCGAACGGAATTGTCGTCGATAATCAGAACGGAAGGCAGCGGAGCTGGCATGCCTCCATTTTGCGTATGTGAAAAAATTGTGCAATGCAAAAAGACGGAACGCGCCGACGCCGGATTCCGAGGTTACCGGCGTCAAGTTTCTTGCATCAAGCGGACACATTATCGCTGGATTGCAAAATGTGCGCAAACGGTAGCGTTTCGGATTTCGGCGGCAATTGCGGTAACGGAACCCAAAGTTCTCACGTCTAACAATCGGTGGATGCGTAAGACGAACTCCAGTTCTCTGCCGAATCATTACCAAGTCCTTCCGTCCGACTCCTCACCTCTTGTGCCAAATGGCGCACGGGATCTTTAGACCAGAGGCGCGGCGATACTCGCTGCGGCTGACCAGCTTGTATCCGGCCTTTGTGAGCTTCGGTCCGTCCTTGGCGACGCGGTCCCCGAAGGCCCAGTACCATTTGAGGCCCTGGGTGTTCTTCTCGATGCGGACATTGGCGAGCCCGCTGGCCCGGGAAAGGCCGATGGTGTCGGAATCCTTGCATTCAACAGACACCGGCATTTCTCTCCTGGCCCGCAGCGTCTTGGCGATGCGCACCCATTCGTAACCGTTGATCCAGCCGGTCTGGCGCGCCTGCGCCCACTGCGCCGATGCAAGCGCAAGGCAAAGGGCGATCATGACCGGAGCGAATTTCAGCAATGCTCTGCGCATGGGAGATCTCCTCGGACGATTGGATAGGGCTGCCGGCCGTAGTGGCCGGCAGTATTCGTGTGTGGCATCATTTCATGTCGATAAGCGAGGGCGCGCCGCCGGCACGGTGTGTTCCGGAATAACCGGTCCTCGTGCGCTGGAAGGTGAGGCTGGCACTGCCCCACTGAAAGCGAATGGTCTTGGCGGGATCGCCGGAATAGGGCCGCACCACACAACTCGACTTGAAACAGTATTTGACCTTGCCGCCGGCAAGGAATTCGAGCGTCGAAGGGCTGCTGCCACCCCACAACCCTGACCAGACCTTAGCTTCGCCTGGGGTGGCGATCGCCAACAAGATCGATCCGGCCACGGCAATCATCGCAATTCGTTTCGGCATGAGTTTCATCCTCCGATGAGTTGGGGTTGTGGTATGGACAGAGACGTGGAGACCGCACCGGCGCGCTCGACCTCGAAGGAGCGGCGCCCATCCCGGAACACCGGTTTCAACCGAAAGCCCTCACCGGGCCGCATCAGCCCCAGAGGCACGATTTGATCCGGCAGGATCAGGGTGGCGTTGCTTTCGACAAAGACGATGACGTGCTTGCGGCCCTTGAGGAACAGTCTCGCCCAGCGCTTCAGATCGGCGAGCAGCTTTGCTTGTCGCCATGCATCGGCCCTTGCAGGATCAACCTGGGCATAGAGAAAGCCATTGTCCGGAAACTGCGTGAGGATGATCCTGGAACGATCCGGCTTCCAGTAATCCGGCAGGGTGTCGTTCTTGATCCACTGGCAGAAGAATTCCCGGCAGTGATCCGGCCGTTCGCCATGGATGGCGCAGCCGGTTCCCGGAGAACAATGCCGGCACCAGGTCCCTGCCTGCTTTTGCAGCACCGGCACGTGGAAGAGCTTGCAGCACAGAGTACAGCCATCGCAACTGCGGTTCCCAGACACGCCATTCCCCGCCATCGGCCAGAATTTCCTTCTGTCGGCCAGTGGTCATTGCGTGCGGGCGGGATTTGATGCATGGACAGCGGCCGCGAACAAAATGGCCAAGATTGTTCATGACTGGCGGGTGGCCAATTGAGCTATGGAAATACTTGAATTTAAACGTCCTGCGTGTCAGAGTGTGAGGATCGCGCAACTGGCGAGCCTCGCCAGGCGGGGCTGTGTCAGCGGTTGAACAAAATTGGCCATTCTGTTCACGCATGGCCGACCCACAGAAGCGCGATCACAACCCCATCCATGCCATTCAATCATCGTCATGCCGACGCCTCGCCCCAGGCGGATTGGAGCCTTTATTCCGCTGGCGGTCAGCGCAAATATCTCAATGCCGCCGAGCGGAACCGCTTTCTTGCGGCTGCAGCCAGAGAGGATCAGACTGTCAAAGCGCTGTGCATGGTGCTGGCCTTTACCGGCTGCCGCATCTCCGAGGCGTTGTCGCTCACCGTTTCATCGGTTCAGGCCGAGGCCGGCATCGTTGCCATCCGGACATTGAAACAGCGCGGACGCATCGCCATTCGCGAGGTGCCGGTACCGGAAAGTCTGGTGCAGGAGCTCATGATCACGAGGCGCGCGCAATCCACCCAGGGCGACCCAGACCCACTACTGTTCCCGATCGGGCGCACCATTGCCTGGCAGCAGGTCAAGGCTGTAATGGCCAAATCCGGCATCTGCGGACTTCACGCTTCCCCGCGCGGTCTGCGTCACGGCTTTGGCGTTTGCGCCATTCAATCAGGCGTGCCGCTCAATCTGGTGCAGAAGTGGCTTGGTCACGCCAACATCGCCACCACCGCCATCTACACCAACGCCCTCGGCCCCGAGGAGCGGGTGATTGCAAGTCGGATGTGGTGAAGGCGTACCAGCTGAAAGAGATCTAGGGACGCGCTCGCGAGAGTTGGAGAAAATGTGGCATTTTTGCAAAACGGCGCCAAAATATCGAAGATAAGGACGCTTATGCTTTTGACTTACCGTACCCTTCGCGGAGAACCTGCTATGAGGCTA
>JAUIBM010000317.1 GCA_030428345.1 Alphaproteobacteria bacterium
CCACCCGGCCTCCCCCTCAAGGGGGAGGAGCAGACACTGCGGCTGGCCAGCTGATGCCAGTCACGCGCAGGGGCATCGTGATCGGCGCGCTGGCAGGCGGCGGGCTCGCCGCCGGTTACTTGCTCCTCCCCCGCGAATTTCCCCTGCCGCTAGAACCCGGACGTGACGAGATCGCGTTCAATGCCTGGATCAAGGTGGCGAGCGACGGCGTGGTATCGGTTGCCGTGCCGCAGCTGGAGATGGGGCAGGGCATCACCACGCTGATCCCGCAGATCGTGGCGGAGGAACTGGGCGCGGACTGGCGACAGGTTGCGGTGGAACCCGCACCAGTTTCAGCCCACTATGCCAACATCCCACTGGCCGAGCGCTGGGCGGAAATGTGGATGCCGGTCTTCCCGTCGCTTGGCGCCGAGGAAGGCAACCTCGCCGCTTTGCGCTGGGCGCAGGATCGCCGCTTTCAGGCGACGGCGGACGGCATGTCGCTTGCCGCGTATGAACAGCCCGTAAGGGAAGCCGCGGCAACCGTGCGCGCCATGCTGGCGATGGCGGCTGCGGATCGCTGGGGCGTGCCATGGGAGGTGTGCGAGGCGAAAAAGGGCTTCATCGTCCACGGCAAGCGGCGCGAGGCCTTCGGGCTACTCGCAGGCGAGGCGGCTGCCTACGATGCGCCCGATCCCGCGCCGCTGCGGCCCGGAACTATCGGCGAGTTCCCGAATGATTTCCCCGCCGATGCGCCGCCTGCCTATCCCCGGCTCGACCTGCCGTCCAAGGTCGATGGCTCATACCAGTTCGCCAGCGACGTGCGACTGCCGGACATGGTGTTCGCTGCCATCCGACATGGCCCGGTTGGCAAGGCCGAATTGGCGCGGTTCGACAAGGAGGCCGCGAGCGGCACGCCCGGACTGCTCTCTATCGTCAAGGGCAAGCGTTGGCTGGCCGCCGTCGGGACGTCGTGGTGGGCTGCCGAACAAGCGCTTTCCAAGATGCGGCCGACCTTCGATGTCTCGCGCATGGCCGAAAGCGAGGAGATTTCCGAAGCGCTGGACAAGGCGCTGGTCGAAGGCGAGGCAACGCGCATCCATGAGGCGGGCGAGCCCGACGGCCTGCTGGACAAGGATTTCGAGCTTGCCGCGCGCTACGAGATTGCGCCCGCGCTGCATGGCGCGCTGGAAACGGCCTCTGCCACCGCGCGTCTCGCCGACGGCAAGCTGGAGCTGTGGATCGCGACGCAGGAACCGGAAGCGGCAAGGCGCGTGGCTGCCGCAGCCGCCGAAGTCGATGTGCGTGACGTCGTGCTTTACCCGATGCCCGCCGGTGGCAGTTTCGACCGGCGTCTGGAAGTCGACCATGCAGGCGAGGTCGCAGCCATTGCGAGAGAGATCGGCAGGCCCGTACAGCTTATCTGGTCACGCTGGCAGGAGCACCTCGCCGGCTGGCCGCGCACCCCGGTTGCCGCGCTGATGGGGGCAAAGACCGGCAAGGATGATCGCCTGACCGGCTGGCGCGCGCGCCTCGCCCTGCCTGCCACGGCGAAGGAATTCGGGCGGCGTCTATTCGGGCGCGAGCCTTCTTGGCAAGCGCGCGATTCGGTATCGGGCGAGAGCGACCCGCTGGCGATGGAAGGCGCGATACCGCCCTATGCCATCGCCAACATGTCGATCGAGCATGTCCCGGCGGACATTGGATTGCCGACCGGCAGGCTGCGCGGCAACGCCCACGGCTACACGGCGTTCTTTACAGAGAGCTTTTTCGATGAACTGGCGCACAAGCTGAATCGCGAACCGCTTTCGTTCCGCATGTCCTTGCTCGGGCACGACTTGCGGCTGGCCGAATGCCTGCAGCGTGTGGCTGGCCTGTCTGAATGGGGCGCGGATGCAGGTGCCTCGGGGCAGGGCCTTGCTTGCCATGTGCTTGGCAGCCAAGAGAGCGGCGGGCGGATTGCGGTGGTCGCGACCGCGGCGCGCGACGATCGCGGCGTGCGGGTGGACCGGATTACGGCGGTTGCTGACATAGGCCGCATCGTGAACATCGATATCGCCCGCCAGCAGATCGAAGGCGGACTGGTCTTCGGCCTCGGCCTCGCGATCGGCTCGGACACGGGATACGAGCGCGGCCTGCCGACCAGCCGTCGCTTGCGCGACCTTGGCCTGCCGTTGCTCGCCGATTGCCCGAAGGTCGAGGTTGAATTCGTTACCAGCGAAGCCGATCCCGTCGATCCCGGCGAACTGGGCGTCGTGGCGGTCGCACCGGCCATCGCCAACGCGCTGTTCGCCGCGACGGGCCTCAGGTTCCGCCGCCTGCCGCTGCTTTCGGAAGGACTATGACGAACGAAGGATCGCACCTCCCGCCAGACCATCCCGATGTGCGCACAGGCAACGTCGGCGTGCTGCTGGTCAACCTCGGCACGCCCGATGCGCCGACGACCGGTGCGGTGCGGCGCTATCTGGCCGAGTTCCTGTCCGATCCGCGCGTGGTGGAGATTCCGCGCATTGTCTGGAAGCCGATCCTGCACGGCGTGATCCTGCGGACGCGGCCCGCCAAATCCGCCGAAGCCTATCAGCAGGTGTGGATGGATGAAGGGTCGCCACTTGCTATCATCACCGCCGCACAGGCGCGCGGGCTGCAGGCGCGGCTGGGTGAGGACGTGCAGGTGGCGTACGCGATGCGTTACGGTAAGCCGTCGATTGCCGACGAGATCGCCAAGCTGAAGGACGCAGGGTGCGACCGCATCGTTTTCGCGCCGCTCTATCCGCAGTATTCCGGCGCGACGACGGGAACCGCGATGGATGCGCTGGGCGATGCATTGAAGGCTATGCGCTGGCAGCCGGCCATCCGAACCCTGCCACCCTATCACGACGATCCCGTCTATATCGAAGCACTGCGTGCCGACCTGGCGCGCCAGATCTCCGCGCTCGATTTCGTGCCGGAGGTGCTGCTGCTCAGCTTCCATGGCATGCCGGAGCGCACGCTGCATCTCGGCGATCCCTATCATTGCCAGTGCCGCAAGACTGCGCGGCTCCTCAGTGACGCGCTCATGTCTGAGCATCCGGGCCTGCGTATCGAAACTTCGTTCCAGTCGCGCTTCGGCCGCGCGAAATGGCTTGAGCCTTTCACGGAGGAAGTACTGGCCGAAGAGGCGCGCGGCGGCACCAAGCGCCTCGCCATCGCCGCGCCGGGCTTCTCCGCCGATTGCCTTGAGACGCTGGAGGAACTGGCGATCCGGGGCCGCGAGCAATTCCAGGAAGCGGGCGGAGAGCAATTCGCCGCGCTGTCATGCCTCAACGACGGCGAGGCGGGAATGGCGATGCTGGAAACATTTGTGCGGCGGGAACTGATGGGTTGGGTGTGAGGCGAGAGAAACATCCATTCTTGACATAATCCCTTTTTGTTCTACTCCTGTTCGCATGTAAGGCGAAGGAGTCGAATCGCATGGCCGCCACCGAACCAGTCCGGTCCGAAACCGCACTTGCCGCGCCGAAGCAGGCCGATTTTTCCTATGGTTCGCCTGCGAACGACGCAGCCGGGTTGCCGCTGGCGCTGTCGGTTTTCGCCGACCGTGCCCATGTCCGCGGCATGATGCGCGATGATGCCGCCGCCGCCGGGTTCCGGGTCTCCGAGGCGGGCGAACTTTCGCGGCTGTTGGAAGGTGAGGCGGGCGCGCTGGGCGAGGTCGTGCTGGTCGATTGCCCGCAGGTCGATGGGGCTGCGCTTGCGGCGCTGTCCCGGCTGGACATGCGCGTCGCTCATGCCGGGGCGCAGCTGGTCGTCTCCACCACGGTCGATGCGCTGGACGATGTTTTTGCCTGCATGGACCAATCCAGGCCCTTGCTGCTGGTCGATCCGACCCGCGCGGAGCGGGTGATCGCGCTGGGCCAGGTGCTCGCGCGCTTCCCCAGCCTGCGCCTGCGCGAGCTGACCGAGGAAGACCGGCTGATGCTGCTGCGCCTGACCGAACAGGTGGGGCAGATCGCGGAACGGCTGGACCGGATCGGGCGGCAGGACGAAGCGGGAGGACGCGAGTCCCCCAGCGCCTTCCGCTTCGAATCGCCCGCGCCCGCGTTCGCCGCCGAGACCGAAGACGGTTCCGAGCGGCTGGCGCGGGCTGTCCGCCCGCCGCTGCCCGATCCTCGCCTTGTCCGCCGCATTCTGCGCCAACGCCAGCTGCGTGGGCGGTTCTTCGATGGGGACCTCTTCGCCGATCCGGCATGGGACATGCTGCTGGCCCTCACCGCCGCGCGGGCCGAACACGAGCGCGTATCGGTCACGTCGCTTTGCATCGCGTCGGGCGTGCCGCCGACGACGGCATTGCGGTGGATCGGGCAGATGACCGAGGCCGGCCTGTTCGAGCGGGTCGAGGACGATACCGACCGCCGCCGCGCGTTCGTCGCGCTGACCGACAAGGCTGCCGATGCCATGGCGCGTTATTTCGCCGAACTCGGCAAGGGCGCGGCGCAGCTGGTCTGAACGGAATTCGCGTTCTGCCCCTTTGCAATCGCGCAACCATGTTTTAAGGGCGGGGCGCTATTGCACAAATGCGAGAATCAGATTCCCCGTTCGTGCTGAGGAAGGACCGAAATCCCTGATTGAGGTCCTGTCTCGAAGCACTG
>JAUIBM010000318.1 GCA_030428345.1 Alphaproteobacteria bacterium
GCGAGACCTATCGCCATCTGCGCCGCACCCGCGAGGTCTCGAACTGCATCATGGAATGCAACAAGCCGGTCATCGCCGCCGTCAACGGCCCGGCGCTGGGCGCGGGTCTTGGCCCGATCTATGCCGCCGACATCATCCTCGCATCCGACAATGCCGTCTTCGGCCTGCCCGAGATCGACATCGGCCTGATGGGCGGCGCGCGCCATACCATGTCGCTTTTCCCGAAATCGCTGGCCCGCCGCATGATCCTGACGGGCTATCGCGTGCCGGCCGAGGAATTGTATCGCCGCGGCGTCATCGAGGCCTGCGTCCCGCTTGACAAGCTGATGGACGAGGCCATGGCGATCGCCCGCAACATCGCCTCCAAGAGCCCCAAGGCGCTCAGCCTGGCCAAGCGCGCGATCAATACGGTCGAGCACATGCCGCTGCGCGACGGCTATCGTTTCGAGCAGAATTTGACGGTCGAGATGACCCGGCACGAGGACTCCAAGGAAGCCATGCGCGCCTTCATCGAGAAGCGTCCGGCTGTCTTCAAGGATTCGGTGTGATGTCCACCGCCACCGACTGGAACGCCCTTTCCGACGAGGCTTTCCGCGACGCCTTCCGCGATCTCGTGGAGCGGCGGCTGCCGTCCGAGTTGCGCTTCATGCGCAAGCAGCGGCCGCTCTTCGACGAGGTGGCGGTATGGTATCATGCGCTCGCCGAGGAGGGCTGGCTCGCGCCGGTATGGCCGGTCGAGCACGGCGGCATGGGGCTCTCGCCGAACAAGCACATGATCTATGTCGAGGAATGGGGCCGGCTCGGCTGCCCGCGCATTCCCGATCATGGCATCGGCCTGATTGGTCCCCTGCTCCTGGAGCACGGGACTGAGGAGCAGAAGGCGCATTACCTGCCGCGCATCCTTTCGGGCGAGCATGTCTGGTGCCAGGGCTATTCCGAGCCTGGTTCCGGCTCGGACCTTGCAAGCCTTCGCACGGCGGCGGTTCGCGAGGGCGACGAATTCGTCGTCAACGGCCAGAAGATCTGGACCACGCTGGCGCATTGCGCCAACTGGATCTTCGCGCTGGTGCGTACCAGCCGCGACGAGAAGGTGCGGCAGAAGGGGATCACCGTCCTGCTGATCGACATGACGTCGCCCGGCGTGTCGGTTCGTCCGATCGCAAACCTGCGCGGTGAAACCGATTTCTGCGAAGTCTTCTTCACCGATGTGCGGGTGCCCGTGGAGAACGTTGTCGGCGAGATCGACCAGGGTTGGAACGTCGCAAAGTCCGTCCTCGGGCATGAACGCATCTTTCTTGGCGCGCCGACCCGGCCCGAAATCGCCATCGAGCGCCTTGAGAAGCTCGCCCAGGCACGGGGCGCGTTCGAGGATCCGGCATTCCGCTCGCGTTATGCCAGGCACCGTCTCGATCTCTACGACCTGGGCTCCGCCTTCGAGCGCTTCGCCAAGGTGCTGCGCGAGGGCGGTGAGCTGGGCGCCGACGTCTCCATGCTGAAGATATTCACGACCGAACTCTACCAGCGCATTACCGAGGAAACGCTTTCACTCGCCGGGGAGGACGCCCGCTTCTTCGACGACATAGATGCCGGCAACGGCACGGTCGACGCGATGAACCTGTTCCTCGATTCCCGCGCGCCGGCGATCTTCGGCGGATCGAACGAGATACAGAAGAACATTCTGGCGAAGGCAGTCCTCAAACTGCCGAGTTGACGATGGCGCGCGCGCCAGGAGAGGGAGGAGACCATGTCGAGCAAAGCGGCCGGCGGAACATCCGCCGCCATTGCTGACAATGCGCTGGTCGGCGAAGGCCTGACGAAGGTCTTCGGCGGGTTTGCCGCCGTCAAGGATGTGAATCTCGCAGTCCGGCGCGGCTCAATCCACGCGCTGATCGGACCGAATGGTGCGGGAAAGACGACCTGCTTCAATCTGTTGACGAAGACGCTTACCCCGACCAAGGGTCGAATCCTGCTCGACGGCGAGGACATTTCGCGCCTGCGCACCTCCCAGGTTGCGCGGCGCGGCCTCGTGCGCTCCTTCCAGATTTCCGCGATCTTCCCGCATCTGAGCGTCCTGGAAAACGTTCGCGTGGCGCTGCAATCCTCCTTTGGAACCGGTTTCCAATTCTGGCGGTCGCTGCGCGCCGTCGCGCCGCTCAACCGGCGTGCGGAAGAACTGCTCGAACAGGTCGGCATCAAGGACAATCGCGACAGCCCCGCCGCCTCCCTGTCCTACGGCAAGAAGCGTGCGCTGGAGATCGCGACGACCCTGGCGCTAGAGCCGCGCGTGATCCTGTTCGACGAGCCGACGGCGGGAATGGGACATGAGGACATCGAGCCCATCACCGAACTCATCAAGCGGGTGGCGGTCGGCCGCACCGTTCTGCTCGTGGAGCACAATCTTTCGGTCGTCTCCACGCTGTGCGACCGGATCACCGTGCTGCAGCACGGTGAGGTATTGGCCGAGGGCAACTACCAGGAAGTCTCCAGCGACCCGCGGGTCGTCGAGGCCTATATGGGAGGCATCGATGAATAGCGTGGCCGAAGACCCGGCGACCGTGGAAAACAAAGCCGGCGAAGCTTTCCTCGAAGTGCGCGATCTCAGCGCCTGGTATGCCGAATCCCGCGTGCTGCATGGCGTCACGTTCGACCTCAGGCAGGGCGAACTTCTCACGCTGATCGGGCGCAATGGCGCCGGAAAGACCACCACGCTGCGATCGATCGTCGGTCTGCTGCAGAAGCGGACCGGTACGATCCGCTTGGAGGGCAGGGAACTCATCGGTCTGCGCCCGTTCGAGATCGCGCGGCTGGGGATCGGCTATTGCCCGGAGGAACGGGCGATCTTCTCTTCGCTTTCGGTCAGGGAAAACCTCTTTCTGCCGCCCGTCCTGATGCCGGGGGGAATGACCGAGTCCGAGCTCTTCCAGACCTTCCCGAACCTCAAGGCGCGCTCCGCCAGCCAGGGCACCAAGCTCTCTGGCGGCGAGCAGCAGATGCTCGCAATCGCCCGCATCCTGCGAACCGGCGCGCGCCTGCTGCTGCTGGACGAGCCGAGCGAGGGGCTGGCGCCCGTCATCGTCCGCGAGATCGGCGAAATCATCAAGAAGCTCAAGGCCAGGGGCTTCACCATCATCCTGGTGGAGCAGAACCTGCGCTTCGCCCGCCTCGTGGCGGACCGGCACGTGGTTGTCGAGAACGGCAAGGTCGTAGACATCCTGACCAATGCCGAACTGGCGGCCGACATGAACCGCGTCAAATCCTATCTGGGAGTGTGAACCAATGTTCGACGGCGTCAGCACGCAACTCCTGTTGGGACAGATCCTGATCGGACTGATCAACGGTTCGTTCTACGCGATGCTGTCCATGGGCCTCGTCATCATCT
Organism: Alphaproteobacteria bacterium; assembly: GCA_030428345.1. GTDB lineage: Bacteria > Pseudomonadota > Alphaproteobacteria > Rhizobiales > Rhizobiaceae > BOKV01. The sequence goes on from JAUIBM010000318.1 coordinate 3,380, forward strand.
TCGGCATGATGCATGTGATCAACTTCACCCATGGCGCGCAGTACATGCTGGGGGCGTTTGTCGCTTGGCTCCTGCTCAACTATCTGGGGATCGGCTACTGGCCGTCGCTGGTGCTAGCCCCGGTCATCGTCGCGCTGTTCGGCATTTTCCTGGAGCGCGTCCTGCTGAGGCCGCTAGCCGGACTCGACCATCTCTACAGCCTGCTGGCGACCTATGCTGTCGCGCTGATCGTTGAGGGCCTGGTGCGCATCCAGTACGGCTCGACCGGTCTGCCCTACGCCAATCCTATCCCCGGCGGGGTCAATCTGGGCTTCATGTTCATGCCCTATTACAGGCTATGGGTGGTCGTCTTCTCCGTCTTTACCTGCCTCGGCACCTGGCTGCTCATCGACCACACCAGGCTGGGCGCCTATCTGCGCGCCGCCAACGAGAACCCGCAGATCGTGCAGGCGTTCGGCATCAACGTGCCCAAGCTGATGACCCTGACCTATGGTTTCGGCGTGGGTCTGGCCGGGCTTTGCGGGGTGCTTGCCGCGCCGATCTACCAGGTCTCGCCGTCCATGGGCTCAAGCCTGATGATCGTCGTCTTCGCGGTGGTCGTGATCGGCGGAATGGGGTCGATCGTCGGCGCTGTCGCCACGGGCTACATGCTGGGCGTGGTGGAAGGGCTTACCAAGGTGTTCTATCCGGAGGCCGCGAGCGTGGTGATCTTCCTGTTCATGACCGTCGCGCTGTATCTGCGCCCGCAGGGCATATTCAGCGGTCGGGAGGCAAGCTGATGAGGCTCCCGGTTCTCGCCACGCTCGTCATCGCGCTCGCGGCGCTGATTGCCGCGCCGTTCTATTTCTATTCGGTCACCCTGATGACGATCCTGTGCTTCGTCGTCTTCGCCTGCTCGTTCAATCTGCTGCTCGGCTATTCCGGCCTGCTGTGCTTCGGGCAGGCGATGTTCTTCGGCGGCGGCGCCTATGTGACCGGCCATATCCTCAAGACCACGCCGCTCTCGATTGAACTTGCGATCATCTGCGGCGGCATCTTCAGCGGCGTGCTTGGCCTCGTCGTCGGATTCCTGGCGATCCGCCGCCAGGGAATCCAGTTCGCCATGATTACGCTGGCGTTTTCGCAATTCGTCTACTTCATCTTCCTGCAGTCGCCCTTCACCGGCGGCGAGGACGGCATGCAGGCCATCCCGCGCAACCCGCTGTTCGGCATTTTCGACGTCTCGG
>JAUIBM010000319.1 GCA_030428345.1 Alphaproteobacteria bacterium
GCTGCTTATGGGCCGGGCGTGGGTCGCCGGTCAAGTTCGGGCGGGCGATCGCCGGGCGGCGACCTGCTACAGGGTGGTGTGCATCCGATAGCCGGGCGCAAATGTCTGGCGCACGACGGTGATCGATTCGCCGTTACGCCAAGTGGTCCGTTCGATAACGAACAGACCTTCGCCCTCGCGGCAGGCGAGGATTCCTGCTTCGCGCGCGCCGGCCGTCGTCGCTGAGAATGAGATGTCGCCGCGCTCGAAGGGGATGTTGAGCACCAGCCATTCATTGGCGCTCAGCGCGGAAAAGTCGACCTGTTCGATGTTCGGCGCCGTTCGCGGATTGATCCAGCGATCCTCGAAGACATGCGGTCTGGCGTCGGCGAGATGAACGGAAACCAGACGCAGGAGTTCATCCTCCGGGCCGATCTGCATGCGCGCGCGGATGTCGCCCGGCGGCTTCAGGCGTTCGGAAGTCAGCACCATGTGGCTGTAAGCCTGTTGCCGACCCTCGATCTCGTGGCGGATGACGGGAATGTCCAGCGTCGCCTTGCGAACGGGATGCATCGTGACCCGCGTCCCGGCCTTGCGTCGGCGTTCAAGCAGGCCCGATTGGGCGAGTTCGCGCAGGGCGCGGTTGACGGTCGCGCGCGCGCAGCCGAACTCGACCGACAGATCGGCTTCGTTGGGAATCATGTCGCCGGGCTTCCAGACGCGCGCATCAATGCGCCGGCGGACCTCGCCTTGCACCGCCTGCCAGCTTTTCAGCCCCGCGGCGCTCACAGCGCTTCTCCCAGTTCCGCCATGGCGCCCAGATAGCGCGCGATAATCGCTTCGCGCGCGATATGGCGACCGCCGTGCACCATGTGCCGGCCGGCCGACCAGACGTCCGTCACCATCCGGTCGTCTCCGGCAAAGATGAAGCAATCGAGAATGGTGTCGCCGGCCCGTCCGGCAAGGTCGACGGCCCCACCGTCCAGCGCCACGAGGTCGGCGAGCCTGCCAACGGCGATGGCGCCGCTGTTTCTGCCGGCCGCCCTTGCGCCACCCTCGCACACGGCCTCGAAGAGCCGGCGTCCGGTCGAGCGGTCCGGCGAGGCGAGGGCGGCGCGCGAGCGGTCGCGCAGCCGCTGGGAATAATCCAGGGTTCGCAATTCCTCGCTCAGCGAAATGCGTATGTTGGAATCCGATCCGACGGCAATCGCCCCGCCGGCGTCGAACCATCGCAATCCGTCGAATATCCCATCGCCAAGGTTGGATTCTGTGATCGGGCAAAGCCCCGCGACCGCGCCGCTGCGTGCCAGCGCCTCGGTCTCGTGCGGCTGCATCTGCGTGCAATGAATGAAGCAGCAGGCGCTGTCGGGCTCGATGGCCTCAAGGGCCCATTCAACCGGTCTCTTGCCCCATGCCGCCAGCACCTCGTCCACCTCGGCGATCTGCTCGGCGAGATGCATGTGGAACGGCCGCCCGCCAGCAAGGCGGCGCGCGGCCTTCAGATCTTCGGGCTGAACCGCCCGCAGGCTGTGCGGGGCGACGCCGAGATTGCTGTCGGCGGGCAAATGGCTCAAATGCCGGGCAGCGCCCTCGTGCAGCCTGGCGAACCGCTCGAAATCATTGCCGAAGCGGATCTGCCCCGGTCCAAGCGCGCGGCGGTCGCATCCGCCGTACTGGTAGTGGACCGGCAGGAGGGTCAGGCCGATGCCGGTCTGAGCCGACGCAGCGGTGATGCGGCCCGACATTTCGGCCAGATCGTCATAGGGCGCGCCACCGGGCTGATGGTGCAGGTAATGGAATTCGACATTGGTCGCGTAGCCGGCTTCGAGCATTTCCATCTGCACGAAGGCGGCGATGGCCTCGACATGATCGGGCGTGAGGCGGTCGAGAAAGCGGAACATCAGCTGACGCCAGGTCCAGAACGTATCGCGCGGATCGGGTCCGCGTCTCTCCGTCAGGCCCGCCATCGCGCGCTGGAATGCGTGGCTGTGAACATTGGCCGGCGCGGGCAGGAGTATGGACGCCTGCAGGCCCTGCGGCGGCTGATCGACGGTTATCGAGGCGATCGAGCCGTCCTCGCCGATCTCAAGGCATACGCCCTGTTTCCAGCCATTCTCAAGCAGCGCCATTCTCGCCCAGATTGTCGACATGGATTGGTCCCTTGACAGATTTTTATGTATAGACTTATAAAGAATTAGAGCAAACATAACAACGGGATTTTTCGTGCTCCTCACCAACGCGACCATCGCCTGCATGACCGGAGAGACCCCTTACGGCCTGCTCCGCGACGCCGCCATCCACGCAGAGAACGGAAGGCTCGTCTGGGTCGGGCCGATGGAGGATCTGCCTGCGGGGATCGCTGGTGGGGAGGTCGTCGATCTCGAGGGCAGGCTGGTGACCCCGGGCCTGATCGACTGTCACACGCACATCGTGCATGGCGGCAACCGGGCCAACGAGTTCGAAATGCGGCTGAACGGGGCGAGCTATGAGGAAGTGGCGCGCGCCGGCGGCGGGATCGTCTCGACGGTCCGCGCGACACGGGCGGCGAGCCAGGACGAACTGCTCGCCTCCGCGCTCTTGCGCGTTGACGCGTTGATCGGCGAGGGCGTGACTACTCTTGAGATCAAGTCGGGCTACGGCCTCGATATCGACACCGAGCTCAACATGCTGCGCACGGCGCGCGCCATCGCCAAGGTCCGTCCTGTGCGCGTGCGCACCAGCTTTCTGGGCGCGCATGCGGTGCCACCGGAATATGCCGGGCGCGCGGACACCTATATCGATGAGGTTTGCCTGCCGGCCCTGGAAGCGGCGCACGCCGCCGGTCTGGCCGACGCGGTCGACGGATTCTGCGAGGGTATCGCCTTCACGCCGGAGCAGATCGAGCGGGTCTTCGCAAAGGCGCAGGCGCTCGACCTGCCGGTCAAGCTTCATGCCGAGCAATTGTCCAATCTCGGCGGCGCCCGGCTCGCCGCGCGCTATGGCGCGCTTTCGGCCGATCATGTCGAATACGCCAATGAGGGGGATGCAGCCGCGCTCGCCCGGTCCGGCAGCGTTGCAGTCCTGCTTCCCGGTGCGTTCTACGCCCTTCGCGAGACGCAGTCGCCGCCGGTGGCGGCCTTCCGCCAACATGATGTTGCGATGGCCGTCGCGACCGATTGCAATCCGGGTTCCTCGCCCATGACCTCGCTGCTGCTTGCCATGAACATGGCCTGCACCTTCTTCCGGTTGACCCCCGAGGAGGCGCTGGCCGGGGTGACGCGCAACGCGGCGCGCGCCCTGGGTCTCGACGACGCCGGGCAGATCGCGCCGGGAATGCGGGCGGACCTGGCCGTGTGGAATGTCGAGCATCCGGCGGAACTGGCCTACCGGATCGGCTTCAATCCGCTTCATCAACGCTTTTTCGGAGACGCCGCATGAATGTGCTCGAACTGGCGCCGGGCCGCGCTACGCTGGCGCAACTGGAGCGCGTATGGCGCGAGGGGCTGGCGGTGCTGTTGGACCCCTCCGCTCGCGCCGGCGTGGAAGCCGCAGCCGCCAGGGTCCGCGAAGCGGCAGCGGGTGGGGAAGCGGTTTACGGCGTCAATACCGGCTTCGGCAAACTCGCTTCGGTACGCATTCCCCCGCAAGACACGGAAATGTTGCAACGCAATCTGATTTTGTCGCATTGTTGCGGCGTCGGGGATGCGTTGGACCGAAATGCAACCCGGCTGATGATGGCGCTGAAGCTGCTTTCTCTGGGGCGTGGGGCATCCGGCGTGCGCTGGGAGGTGATCGCGCTGATCGAGTCCTTGCTGGAAAAGGGGCTTACCCCGGTCGTCCCCTCGCAAGGCTCGGTCGGCGCTTCCGGCGACCTGGCGCCGCTCGCCCACATGACCGCAGCCATGCTCGGCGAGGGCGACGTCGAGGTCGCAGGGCGGATCGTTCCGGCCGGACAGGCCTTGGCCGAGGCGGGGCTGGAGCCGATCGTGCTTGGCGCAAAGGAGGGCCTGGCGCTCATCAACGGCACCCAGTTCTCCACGGCGCTGGCGCTGATCGGCCTGTTCGAGGCCTGGCGCAACGCCGCCAATTCCATCGTCAGCGCCGTCATGTCGACCGATGCGATCATGGGATCGACGGCTCCGCTGCTGGCCGAAATCCATGCCCTGCGCGGTCATGCCGGCCAGATCGAGGTCGCTGCCTTCATGCGGGACCTTATGGAGGGCTCGCAAATCCGCGAAAGCCATCGCGAGGGCGACAGCCGCGTGCAGGACCCCTATTGCATCCGCTGCCAGCCGCAGGTGGTCGGCGCGGCGGTCGATCTGCTGCGTTTTGCCGGCCGCACGCTGGAAATCGAGGCCAATGCGGTGACCGACAATCCGCTGGTCCTGCTCGACGCCGGCCGGATCGTGTCGGGCGGCAACTTCCATGCCGAACCTGTCGGGTTCGCCGCCGACCAGATCGCGCTTGCGGTCGCAGAGATCGGGGCCATCGCCCAGCGGCGCGTGGCGCTGATGGTCGATCCGACGCTTTCCTTCGATCTGCCACCGTTCCTTACGCCCAAGCCGGGGCTGAACTCCGGCTTCATGATCGCCGAAGTCACGACCGCTGCGCTGATGAGCGAGAACAAGCAT
>JAUIBM010000320.1 GCA_030428345.1 Alphaproteobacteria bacterium
TGCTGACCTGCGCCACCTTCTCGAACGCCTCGCGCGGGTAGTCCGCACGCAGATCCGCAACCTCCCGCGGCTCGAAGCGCACGGAGAAGGCGGGCTTGTGGCAGTCAGGATCGCCGGTCGGGTTGTCAATGAACATCTCGTAGAGCCCGGGTTCCAGCGCCGAGATCTCGTCGAGGCTTTCCAGGATCGCGCGATGCTCCAGCCGGGCGACCGAGGACGAGACGAAGATGCCGAGATGTCCGACATGAGGATTTGTCAGATAAACAATGCGCTGCCCGGCTGCCTTCAGATCGGCGGTGTCGGCATAGACCTCGGGTACCCAGCCGAGCGCCTGCTGCGGCGGCGTGATGTTGTCGCCGAAAGAGGCAAAGACGACGAGCGGGCTGCGCATCTTCCGCAGATCGGCTGTGCAGTGACCATCGATTGGCATGACGCCGCGTTCGAGCTTGTTGCCGATAAACAGATTCTGCGTGATAGCCAGAATCTCTTCGCGGCTGAGGAAATAGAAGCCGTTCCACCAGCGCTCGAATTCAAGGAACCGTTCGGCCTCAGTGTCGATATGGCTGAACAGGGTGGCGTATTTTTCCCAGATCGCCTTTTCCGGCTTCAGGTTCTCGAAGTTCTGCGCCAACCACGCACCGTCGAAGCGACCATCGCCCAGATCGGCCGCAAGATGCGCCAGCCACGATCCTCCGAGAAGCCCGCCGGAGACGCGCATGGGGTTCACGCCCTCCTCACCCGCCCAGTAGGACAGCGGCGATCCATTGAGCACGACCGGCCCCGCCAGGCCCTCGCAGTCCGCCGCCAGCAGCGTCAGCGCCCATCCGGCCTGACAGTTGCCGTAAAGCACCGGCGGCGCTTCCGGATGGCGGCGCGCCACTTCCGCGATGAACCGTCGCAAGGCGAAGTGGACATCGGCCAGCGTCTGGCCAGGTTCCGGCTCAGGGAAAAAGATCACGAAGTAGACCGGGTGGCCCTCGTGCATCGCCATGCCGACTTCGCTGTCACGCTTGAATCCACCGATGCCAGGACCGTGGCCAGCGCGCGGATCGACGATGATGACCGGGGCCTTGGACTCGTCGACGCAATCAGCCCAGCAGTCGTTGCCGATCTCGGTGATCCTCAGCAGCGCGTAATTCGCCGGCCGCTCGAACCGCCGCGCGTCCAGCAGGATCTCAAACTCGAAGTCCAGTAGCGGCGGCATCCCTGCGCGCTGGTGCGCGATCATGTTGTCGGCTCGCTGGCGCAGCACATCCCAGAACAGGATGGAGCGCTGCCAGGCATCGAGGACAATCGCGCCGGGATCGTTCCCCATCCAGGCTGGTTCTCTCGGCGTATTTGCGGCACCTTCAGGTTTTCGGACGTCGTCTGGTTCTGTGCCGGCAGGTGTTGTGTCGCGCCGTTCATCGAACGTGACGACAATAGACTTTTCGTATTCGCGCTTCGGTTTTTTCATGATGAAGGGCCCTCTGTTTCGCGGCACCAGTCTTGTCTCTCAGCCAGAGATGCTCCTTCCACCAGATGGAAGGTCAAGCTGGCTGCGGCAATCTGTCCTGATCGGAGGATTGAATATCTCGATCGGACACTCTTGCGGAAACCTGGTAGCGGAGGAGCTCCGTCTATCCCGGACAGACTCATCCCGGGTTATCAGGGATGGGCTTGCCGAGCGCAGCGGGCCGTTTGGACTGCCAATTCTTCCCACGGCGGCCGAAGGTGCTGCAGTTCGGCTTCGCCCAGTCCAGACCGTTCAACCGCAGAGGCTCTCGACCAATCCGGTCGACCACTTGAGCGCCAGGCCCAAGCCTGTCTCGACGATGTGCAGAAAAAACCTGGTCCCCTCAAGCTGCTGCTGGGCTCACATAATTGTCTCGGATACGGAAGGTGCTCTGCCAGCGCTTCAAGAAGCATCGCGGGTCCTTTGACCTTCCTTACGCTCTGCGGTGCAAGCGGATACGCTTCCTGCTTGTGGCCGAGTGTTCTGGATGGCAGGTTGCCGGCAGCGCACCGAAGAGGAAAGGGCAGAGAATGCGCGAACGGAACACCGCTGCCATCATGATCCTGTTGATGACCGCCGGGTGCGTGACGCAGACGGCGAGCACCAGAAGTGGCGCCGGAAAGGTATCTGAGGCCGTCGCCGCCCTTGCCGCGCCGGGCCAGGACCTTGCGTCTGCGCGGCTTGTGCCCGAAGATGGCTGCTACTGGTATGAGCATCGTGGACCAGTGGAAACGACACTGGTGCCGCTTCGCACTATCAACGGAAATCCGATCTGTATCGCTCGAGATTCGTAGCTTCGAAAGGTATGGCCCAACTCTCGCCCTGCCTCGGAGGCTGCGGGCTCAACTCCGTGAAGTCACGCTGTCCTCGGCGGAATAGAGGAACGCTGTCGAACCGAGCGCGACCTTTGGATAGAGGTCAATTATGTGCGCCATAACCATCCGAACGCATCCCGAACTAGCACGGCTTCCGATCGAACGCGGATAGGGCGTCCCGTGGATTCTCAGGTAGGTGTCGCGGTTTCCCACATAGAGGTAGAGCGCACGAGACCCGAGCGCGTTGCGCGGCCCGGGCTCCATGCCGTCCTCGTACTTCGCATAGATTTGTGGCTCGCGCTCGATCATGCTTTGGGTCGGTGTCCAGTGCGGCCACTCGGCCTTGCGCTTGATCGTATAGACGCCGGGTTCGTAAAGGTCGCCCCGTCCGATGGCCACGCCATAGCGCATCGCCGTTCCACCTTCCTCGATATGGTAGAGGTACCGCGCGACGGCATCGACATGGATGTCGCCCGGGATGAGACCGTCGTTCGCGATCACCCGCTGAGGCAGGAACCGAGTATGAAGCCCCCATGGATTGGACACGGCCGGATCATAGCCGGGCGGAGTCACCTCGGCGTCCCAAGCCGCTTTTTGTCCACTCGTGGCCCAGGTCCCAGCAAGCAGCGGGCCGGAAATCGACGTCGAAAACAGCGCGCTGGTTGTCTGGATGAAATGACGTCTTGTCAGCAAGCTTCCGGTTCCCGAATTTGCGTCGGCCTTCGCTAACTGTGTAACGCCGAGAGTGGCAGGAGGATCAAGTAACAATTTTGTGGCGGGTTAAAATCGGCTTCCTATGAAGTGGCCCCAGTTTTCCGAGCATTTTAACGACTAGATTAAGGTGCGTCGGGGCCAATTTTGAGCCGTTAGGTGTGGGTATTCGCGGCCAAGATAGCTGCTCCCTGTTTCTCATGTCTGATCCGCAAAGTCGCGGAGCAATTCGAGCGTCCGTTCGCTGACGTGATGCTCAATCCCTTCGGCATCCTTCTCGGCAGTTTCGGGATCAAGCCCCAGCCGGACGAGGAACCGCACGACAATCTCGTGACGTCGCAAGCAGGCCTCGGCCAGTGCCGCACCTTCCGGGGTAAGGAACACCGACCGATAGGGTGCCCGCGCGACGAGACCTTCACGCGCCAGCCGATCCAGCGTTTTCGCGACGGTCGGGGCCGTGACACCCATGCGCGCGGCAATATCGACGGGACGGGCTTCGCCGAACTGCGAGATCAGTTCCGCGATCAACTCTACGTAGTCTTCGGCCAACTCGTTTCGATGCGCCTCGCGCACCGCCTGAAAACTTTTGGCCCGCGCCTCTGCCGGACGTGGCTCGGCCTCATCACCGTTTCGTGTTTCCGTCATTTGTTGTCTCCACTCCGCCACCCTTGACACGAAACGCATCAGTATTACAAGTTAGCCATGTCTAACTTAATGCGCCTAGGCTTTCTTCTCTGGGCCGGAGATGTACCGAATGACTAGCAACACTGATCCGGGAAGGCCTCACCGCCGCGCCGTGCTGGTTGGCGGGCTGGCCGCCGCGGGCGGCGCGGTCGCGCTTGCCAAGAACGCTTCGTCGCAATCTGCGGCCGCGGGTGAAGCGGCATCGGGGCACGACATGTCCGCCATGAACACCGATCCCTACGCGGCACCTATGCCCGGCATGGCGCACGGCAACATGATGACGGTCGGCCGGGTGGACCACACCCGCAACGGCTTTGACCCCACGCCAATGCTGACCGACTGGGACACCGGCAGGACCGAGGCGCTGCCCGACGGCCGCACCCTGCGTATCTTCGAAATTACCGCCATCGACCGCGAAATCGAGATCGCGCCGGGCATCTTCTTTCCGGCCTGGACCTTCAATGGACGCGTTCCCGGCCCGGCACTACGCGCTACCGAGGGCGAACGGCTGCGGATCATCTTCCGCAACGACGGGTCACACCCGCATTCGGTGCATTTTCACGGCATCCATTCGGCCCGCATGGACGGCGTCCCCGGCGCCGGGCTGATCGGCCCGGGTGAGGAGTTCGTCTACGAATTCGACGCCAGGCCGTTCGGATGCCATCTCTACCACTGCCACGCCTTGCCGCTGAAGCGTCACATGCACAAGGGGATGTACGGCCTCTTCGTGATCGACCCCGATCCTGCCCGCCACCCCGACCAGGAAACTGCTGCTAGATCGCGCCTGCTCGGGACGCGCGAGAATTCCGAATGGCAGGAACTGGCGATGGTGATGAACGCCTTTGACACGAATTTCGACGG
>JAUIBM010000321.1 GCA_030428345.1 Alphaproteobacteria bacterium
TCCCACCGATTGGAAGACCCTCGTGAGCGGCGTCACCGCCGGCAAGTACAACCTCACCGGTTCAGCCTCAATTTCGCCGGCCCGCGCAAAGGCCGCCGGCTATTCGCACTCCTATTTCTCACTCGCCACGGTGCCTCTGGTCCTCAAGAAGAACGCCGACAAGTTCAAGGATTGGGCCGATCTCGACAAGCCGGACGTCACCGTCGCCGCGACGCTGGGCACCACCCAGGAAAAGCAGGTGAAGGAATTCTTTCCGAACGCCCAGTACAAGATTGTCGAATCTCCCGCCCGCGACTTCCAGGAGGTTCTGGCCGGCCGCGCCGACGCGCATATCACCTCCAACGTCGAAGCCTACAAGCTGGTCGAACAATATCCCGAGATGATGATCGTTCCGGTATCCGCGCCGCGCGCCCGCACGCCGGTCGCCATGCTTCTGCCGCAGGCGGATCAGGTCTGGATCAACTACGTCAACACCTGGATCACGCTGAAGAAGGAAAGCGGCTTCTTCGACGAACTCGGCAGGAAATGGAAGCTCTCGAACTGAGAACACGGGCGCGCGTACGCGCGCGCCCTTGCCCGCCATGCTTGAAATCTACGCCATTCCGGCCAGCCTCTATTGCGCGAAATTGCGCATAGCGCTGCGGCACAAGCAGATTAAGTGGCGCGAATTGCCCCCGCCCGGGGGCTACGGCTCGCCGCAATATCGCGCAATCGTCGCCTCCGGCAACCTGCCCGCCATGCGCGACGGCGACCTGCTCCTCGCCGATTCCGAGGCGATCATCGAATATCTCGAAGAACGACACCCCTTCCCCGCCCTACTGCCGCCTGGCGCGTCGCGGCGCGCCCGCATCCGCGAACTTTCCCGCTTTCACGATACGCGGCTCGAGCCGGAACTGCGCAAGCTCTTTCCCCACATCGGGCCGGCTCGCCGGGACCAGGGCGTGTTGGCGGAACAGCAGCAGCAGTTGAACACGCGTATGCAGCAACTGGCGATAATGCTGGCGCAGCGCCCGAAGGCGGGAGAAACCCTGACCCTTGCCGATTGCGGCTTTCCCGTCAGCTTCCTCTGGATCGCGAAGCTGGCGCACGAGCTTGATTTCGCCATCGACTGGCCGGTTGAAGTGGTGAACTATCGCGAAAGTCTGGCTCGACTGCCCTCCGTCGCCGCCGAGCTCGAAAGCTACGACCCGGTGGTGGACGAATTCCTGGCGATGCGGATGCAAGCGCAATGAAACTCGATCATCTTGCCTGGCGCGAAGTCGAGGCATATTTGAAGCGCTCCGACGGCATCATCATCCCCGCCGGCTCGATCGAACAGCACGGGCCCATGGGCCTTATCGGGACCGACGCGCTTTGCGCCCAGGCGATCGCCGATGGGGCTGCTGAAATTGCCGGAGCGATATCCGCTCCCTGCCTCGCATACGCCCCTGCCCCGTTCAATATGGCCTTTCCCGGAACCATCTCGCTCTCGCCCGATCTTTTCGCGGCGATGGCGCAAGAGATCGTCGCGGGACTCGCCTCACAGGGATTCGGGCATTTCTATTTCCTCAACGGCCATGGCGCCAATCTGGAGCCGCTCCGCCGGATTTCCGTTGGCCCGGCGGCAGCGCTGCGGATCAAGAGCTGGTGGGATTTCGAGCCCGTCAATGTCCTTCGCCGCCAATGGTATGGCGATTGGGAAGGCATGCACGCCACGCCCTCGGAAGTCTCGATCACGCAGGCGCTTCATCGCGTCATCCAGCCCGGCGAGGAGGCGCTGGCCCCGCCGCAAAAGCTGTCTCCTGAATTCATCGCCGCCCATACCGGCGACAGGCACGGACCGCCGGATCAACACCGGCAGGCATTTCCGGACGGCAGGGTCGGCTCCCATTCCGCGCTTGCGAGACCCGAACATGGCGTTGCATTGCTGCAGGCGGCGCGGACCGCGGTCGCCGAGGACTTCCTGGCATTTGTCGGCGGCGAAACGCGCTGAACGCGCGCCAACGACACAGAAATGCCGGCGCAGGCGGACAATTCCACCCCTCTTGAATTATGACTAGACAAATGCAAGCTGTCTGCCGGGTCAAGAAATCCGGCAATTGACGAAACCGAGGCCATGCCCGCGAAATCCGCAACTGTCATTTCCCTGCACAAGCGCATCCGCTCCGAGATCGAACAACACATCCTGACCGGCGAGTGGCCGCCCGGGCACAAAGTGCCTGTCGAACATGAACTGATGGCGACCTATGATTGTTCGCGCATGACGGTGAACAAGGTCCTGACCGAACTGGCCTCGGAAGGCCTTGTGCAACGCCGGCGGCGCGCCGGAACCTTCGTCTCGAAACCCCGCCCGCCGGCAACCCTGCTGCAAATTCCCGACGTTAAGGCGGAAATCCTGGCGCTGGGCGCCAGCTACGCCCTGCGCATGCTTTCGAACCAGATCCGGCAGAGCGATCCGAGCGACATGCGCCGCCTGGGGGTGATGACGGCGCGAGAGGTGCTGGCGATGCGCTATGTGCATATTGCCGACAGCGCGCCCTTCGCGCTCGAGGACCGGCTGATCGATCTTTCGACCGTGCCCGAGGCGCGTGCGGCCGATTTCACCTCCGACCCGCCCGGAACCTGGCTGCTGGCGCATGTGCCGTGGAGCGACGCGGAACACCGCATTCGCGCGATCAACGGAGACCCCGAGATTACCGGCCTGCTCGATCTGCCGGCCAATGCGGCCTGCCTCGTGCTCGATCGCCAGACCTGGCGCGGCGGCGCGCCGATTACCGCTGCGCGCACCTGGTTTCCGGCGGAGAGCTTCCATCTCGTGGCGCGTTTTCAGCCCGGTTCGAACGCGGGCAAGGCGCACAATAATCAAGCATGATACATTTCGCGGCAATTGCCGATTGACAAGAGGCGGCAACCGCGCTCCTTTTTGTATAGGCAATTGAACCGTTGACCCTCGTCATCCAAAAGGCATCATGACGCGGGCGGCGACAACCGCCAGACAAACACAAGAGGGAAGCGACACCATGTTTCTGAAATCCATCCTGACTGCGGCGATGGCCGCGACAATCGGAGCGTCGATGCTCGGCGCCGCGCAGGCCGAGGACGTGCTGGCCAAGGTCAAGGCCGCCGGTGTGCTCAAGGTCGGCACCGAAACCGCCTTCGCGCCGTTCGACTTCATCGACGCGGGCGAGCATGTCGGCCTCAATGTCGACCTCTTCGCCGAGATCGGCAAGGAACTCGGTGTCAAGATTGAGTGGGTCACGCTGCCCTGGGATGGCGTTTTCCCCGGTCTTGAAGCCGGCAAATTCGACGTCGTCGCCGGACCGGCGACCATCACCAACGCGCGCATGGAGCGCTTCCGCTTCACGCCGCCGATCGCCGAAGCCACCGTCGCCCTGCTGAAGAAGGCTGGCGATGACAGCATCACCAAGCCGGAAGACATTGCCGGAAAGGCGGTCGGTTCGGGCAAGGCGACCGCGCAGTTGGCGCAGGTCATCGAGTTCGGCAAGACCCTGTCGAGCCCGATCGAAGCCAAGGAATATGTCAGCTTCAATGAGGCCTATGCCGATCTGGCGGCCGGCCGCATCGTTGCTGTCGCCAATTCATTTCCGAACATCGCCTATGTCGCGCAGCAGCGTCCCGAGACCTTCGCCCTGGTCGAGCCGCCCTTCGGCCTGAAGACCTATTTCGGCTATCCTGGCCTCAAGGACGAAGACCATGCATCGCTGATGGACGCGATCGACGCCGCGATGGCGACGATCAAGGCTGACGGCCGCATGGGCACGATCCAGAAGAAGTGGTTTGGCGTCGAGTTCGACACCCCGGCCAAGGTCGACAAAGCGGCGCTCTGAGCCGCCTTGCCGCATCAATCGGGCGGGGTTCATCCCCGCCCGCTCCCACCCTCGCCAAGCGTCCCCTTGCACCCCCGCGGAGATAGCAACCGATGTCTTGGAAGCTGTTCTGGCTCCTAGTGGAAGCCTCCCGGCTGACAATCCTCCTCAGCGCCATATCGATTTCGATCGGTTTCGTCCTGTCCTCGGCTGTCTGCGCGGCCATGATGTCGACGAACCGTTTCGCCAGTGCGGCGGGCCGGTTGTTCGTCAGCTTCTTTCGCGGAACGCCGCTGCTCGTGCAGTTGCTGCTGATCTATTATCTGCTCCCCGCCATCGGATTGAACGTGCCGAGCTATATCGCCGCAATTGTGGGCATGTCGCTTTGCACCTCCGCCTACCAGGCTGAAATATTGCGGGGCGGCTTTGCCGGCGTGCCACGCGGATTGCTCGAAGCCGCCGATGTCTGCGGGTTCTCGCGTTTCGACACGTTCCGCCGCATCAGGCTGCCCATCGCGGTCAAGCTGACCGTCCCCGCCCTGATCAGCGAGGCGATCATGATGCTCAAATCCTCCTCGCTGGTGTCGGTGGTCGGCGTGATCGAACTGACGCGCATGGCGCAGGATCTTGCCGCCAGCACCTATCGCCCGCTCGAACTCTACGCCGCCGCCGGTCTGATCTACCTGATCATCAACATCATCATTGCCGGTCTGGGCCTGCGCCTTGAACACCGCCTGAGCTGGGGACGCCTGTGACCTT
>JAUIBM010000322.1 GCA_030428345.1 Alphaproteobacteria bacterium
GTGACGAGCACGAAATCGGCGACCTTCAGCTTCTCGCGAACCGCCTCGGCGGCGTGAATCGAACTCATCGAGCGGTCGACGATGAAATAGACCGCCGTACCGATCCCGGCCTCGGCGGCGCCCTCGTCGAACTGGATGTCGCTGAAAATCTTGAAGAAGCGATCCAGCAGGCTTGCCTGCAGATCGATCACATACTGGTAGTTCGGCTCGCTGATGATCGTGTCGAACAGGCGGACCTGACCGCCGGTCTTGGTCAGATCGACGATCTCGCTATTGGCCGGGAAATAATGCGACAGCCGGCCATTGGGATAATCGGTATCGAATATCCGCAGCCGCTCGATCCCCCCGAGCGACAGGCAATCGGCATAGAGTCGCGCAAACAACGTCTTGCCGTTGCGCGACTCATTGGAGCAGACAATGTGGACGTGGGAGTGGATGACAACCTCCACGCCAGCTGGCGGCTGCTATTCGGATTGCGACTTCGCGCCAGCAGGCTTGTTGCTGCGGGAGCCTTCGAGAACGGTTTTCACCAGATCGAGCTTGTCGAGTTCGGTGTCAAGATCTGCCCGCCACTTGCGAACATATCCGCGCAACACGAACGAGAAGTTACCGTCATCGCCGTTTGGCAGCTTGTTCGCCACAAAATCGGAGAAGGTCACGCCCGCCAGGTCGACCTGCTCATAGGCCATTTCGTTGAGCTTGGGGATCTCGATCTCGCGGGCATTGGCAAGTCCCGCGAAATATTTCTTGTAGGTCTTCTCGTCCCACTCGAAGAAATTGGTCTCGTTGATGAAGTTGCGGGCCACGATGTAGAACAGCCCCTTGGTGTATTCGGCAACCTCGCCCATTTCCTCTAGGGAAGCAATCGACGAGCCGACGACATGCACCAGGCCGAGATTGAACTGGCCGGCGCGTGAGGCCTCGAGAATGCCGATCTTGTCGAAGGTATCCAGAGCGTGTGACAGGCCGCCCGCCTTAAGATCAACCACGGTCACCTTCTGGGCGGCGCTGCCCATCGTGTCGAGCACCTTCATCTGGTCGGCGACGCTGTCGAGGTCGATGATCTCGGTGATGCCGGGATAGAAGCGCTTGAGGGTTCCGCGCGGATTTTCGGTGTCGAACGCCCGGGCGAGCACATTGCGACGCTCGAGGTAATCGAGCAGAGCCCGCGAGGTTGTCGTCTTGCCAACGCCACCCTTGTCGGCGCCCACCAGGATCAAAGTCGGTTTCATAAGATGCCTTCCTCGTCAGATACGGCGCTAGCGCCGTGGTCAATCCGCTGCGATGTACCCTGCGACACAGCCTCCGCAGCCTCGGGAATCACTCATGACAATCGCCACCCGCGCGCCGGAAACTACCGATGTATAATACGCTTCTGCGAAAAATTGAACGAAAAGCTTGCGCAGGTCGCGCCGCACTCCCCGCCATTCACGATCGCAAAATCTTCTTCGTCGAATCCACAGCGCTGGCGATACGCTGATAGTGAGTCTTGCGGTGATGCGAGCTTCCGGCCGATCGCAACAGCCGCGTTGCGGTCTCCTTGATGATCGCCTCCCCCTTCTTGTTCACGGCCGAGGCAACCTCTTTCTTCACGGCCCGGTAGCGACGAGCGCCTTTCTGGATCGGCTTTGCCTTTGCGTCAAGGTTCTGGTCAACCAGAGCCTTCATGCTCCGTCCAGCCTTGCTGATTTCCGATCGGGCGCTGTCATAGTCGGGCTTCCCGCTCATCGCCGAAGCGGCCCTGCCATAGGCCTGCTGCAGGCAGTCGAGGCGATACTCGCTGGACAGCGCTCCGCACTCCGACTCAGCGCCGCTCAGCGTCCTTACGACGCGATTCGTGTTGCTCTCGCTGAACGCAAGCAGGATCGGGCGTTCGACGGCGAGCGGCGGCTCCGCCAGCAAGACACCCTGGGCCGTGGCCTGGGGGGCGCCCTCCAGGGACGAATCATCGGGCGCAAGGGCCGCCATACCGTTCCCGGCCTGCAGTATCACGAGCGCGAGCGCGGCCAATGCGGCGGACGCCCTTGTGGCCATCGCGGCCAGGGTGCGGATTTTCATGCCTTTTCTCCCTCTTGCCTCAATTTTCGATTCCATAGGCTCTTTCGATTCCCCTCCGGGTCTGCGGCCCGAACTTGCCGTCGATCTCGCCCTGATAAAGCGACCGGCTCGCCAGCTTGCGCTGCAGGGCCGCGCGGGTCGCCGGCTTGAACATCTCCGGATCGCTGGTCAGCTGGTCGAGCACCTCGGCATTGCCGCTGCGCAGCGCCTCGTAGAGATAGCCGGCCGCGTCCTCGGGACCCTTTCCGGCGACCTCGCCATCGTCGATCAGGGCCGCGTAATTGAACATGGCCTCGGGCTGGCGCAGTTCGGCCGCCCTCCGGAAAAAGCCGATCGCCTTGCCCATGTCCTTGCGAACCCCGGTTCCACCGGAGAAATACAGAAAGCCGAGATCGTTGATGGCATCGGCAAAGTCGGCCGCGGCCGCTTTTTCATACAGCTCGATAGCCCGGGCGACGTCCTGCTCGACGCCGATGCCCTTCTCATAGAGCTGACCGAGCTCGAATATCGCTTCGGCGTCGCCCGCACCCGCCGCCTTCTCGAGAAACTGCGCCGCCTGCCTGGGGTCGTGCCGCTTCTCATTGGGGTCGAGCCGCATATAGGCGAGCCCCTTCAGCGCCCGCGTGTCCCCGTCCTCGGCGAGAGCCGCGAGTTGGGCCTCCTGATCCACTTCCAGTTTCGACCAGGCGTTTCGGCGGACTTCCTTTTCCAACTGGTTCACCGACTGGCTCTTGCCCGCCAGAAAGAAGGGATTGCCGGAAAGCGAGCCATAGGTATGCGGCTCCTGCTCATTGTCCGTCTGCTCGAGAACCGCGTCGCGCACCCGGCGGAACATCAGGCCGATCTCCAGGTCGGGCGTGGGAAGGGTGCGCGAAAGCGCGATCGCAAACGGACTGTTGTCGCCCGAACCGTCGAAGGCGACCTGGCCGTCGCGAGCCGCATAGACGACCAGCGTGCCGCGCTCCGGCGAGGCGGGAGCAAGGCCCGCGCGCCGCGGATTGTCGGCATCCAGCGTCACCTTGGCTTCACTGTCCGCGAAGGGGTCGTTCCGGCAGGAGTCGAGGATGACGATCCGCAATTGCCGGGCCTTGTCCACGGAGGCCAGCAATTCGTCCAGCGACACCGCGCTCTCCGACGCCGCCTTGCGGCTGGTGGATTCCACATCGACGGGCAGCAGGTAGTTTTGCCCGCCCGCCTCCATGCCATGGCCGGCGAAATAGACGAGCGCCACATCGGCCGCCTCCGCCTGGAACGCAAACTCGGCCAGGGCGGCGCGCAGGGACGCCAGATTTGCGTCCTCGACCCGGGTTACGGAAAAATGCAGCTGCTTCAGCGTCTCGGCGACAAGCCTGCCGTCGCGATTGGTGTTCTTCAGCTTCTCGACGGAAGCATATTGCGAAACGCTGAGGACCAGCGCGAGCCTGCGTTCGCAATGCGCCGAGCCCGCCATGGCGAGGATCGCAAGACAGGCAAGCGGCAGAGCGAGCAGCGCATGGGCGCGGTGCCGCGGACGGCGCTTCACGCCCGGCGAAGCATCGCGGTCCACGCCGCGAAGGCGAATGCGCCACCTGATCGCTTCGGCCAATCCCGGCAGAACCCCCTCCTCCCCTCAGCCCGCAAATCCGCAACCCGTCATGGAGGCGGAGCGGATCAGTTGCGCTTCAACGCCTGGCTGACCTCATAGACGATCTTTGGCTCCCCCGAACGAAAGTCGATCTGAAGATCGGTCTGGGATACGCCGCTTGCAGTCTTGTTGCGCTCCGCGCTGGAGACGGACCAGTAGACGATCGAGCGCACATTGCAGATCTGGACCGCCGCATTGCAGTTCGTGGAAATCTCGTTTTCCGGCGCCTGGTAGGTGCGCTGCGGCCATCGGGAAATCAGGCCGGACTTGTCCCTGACGATCTGGTCGACGGTAAAGGGCTTGCCGTAGAAATCGACATTGGAGGCGTAGAGGGTGCGCACGGCGTTCAGCGCCACATCAGGCGCCGCCGAGAAGGCCGCATTGAAGCGCAGCACGAAATCGCGCGCCTTGCGATCCAGTTGCGCGACCGGGTCCACGCTCGGTTGCGGAAGCGCGGCGAAATTCTGCTGTTGCGGCTGTGGCGGCTGCTGCGTCGTGCGCGGCCGGGACTGCTCGTTGTCGAGGGCGGCCAGAAGGACCTGCGCCAGATCCTTGAACGCGCCATCGGGATATTTCTGCAGATACAGATCGATCAGCGCCTTGTTGCGGCTGTCCTTGACCGAATCCCAGAAAGCAAGCTCGACGCTCAGGGCGCCGGATGGTCCCTGGTTCTGGACCGCCGTCTGGGGCGCCGCATCGTCCCTGGGCTGGGCCGCCTGCTTGCCTTTGCCGGCGAGGAAGAAATCGCCGGCGATCGCCTCGTTGACCCACGGAACCTGCTTGTTGTTGGTCGCGGCCATGACGTCCTGGCGCACCC
>JAUIBM010000323.1 GCA_030428345.1 Alphaproteobacteria bacterium
CAACATCTTAGATGGACGCCGCCAGTTCGCCCGGATCGGAGCGCAGGTGTCGCGGCACCACATCGACATTTTCCCGGCCAGAAAGCGACCCGGCGCCGCGCGGCACAAGTCTGGCGGCAAGATCGAGTTGGGCGTCCTGCACCTCCCTGTCCGATGCGGTCCGGTTGAAGCGTGCGACCAGGCTGACGAGCGCGACGAAACGCAGGAACTCGATTCGCGGAAGGCCGATCAGGGCGTTGCGCAGGGAACTGGCCCGCCTCGCCCGCCCCTCCAGATCGCGGATCAGCGTGTCGACCCTGGTGTCTTCCTGCCGCCGCCACCATGCGGTCAGGGGAAGCAGATAACGGATCGTTTCCGCAAAGGTTGCCTCCACCGCGACATGGTGCCTCGTTGCGGCGATCATGAACGGTCCGAGCGCCTCCTGCTCCCCGGCAAGAACAAGCCCTCTTTCCGCCTCCTCCATCATGCGCGTTTCGGCCCTCGGCCGCCCGAGAATGCGTTCGCGCAATTTCTCCGCCAGATGGCCGGCATGTCCGGCGGGGCGTCCGTCCATGGCGGGCGTCTGTTTCGGCGTCAGGATCAACGACGCCTTTTCCGTACCCCAGCCGGCCAGGGCCCGCTTCAGGAAAACCATCCAGACATCGGGCTTGATCGGCGCATCCTGGGTGAACCTGTCCAGCCCGAACAGACGGTAGACCAGCAGGCCGATCAACTCGTTGTACCGCTCCGCCCTCGCCGGATCGGGCACCGGCTCCACCCGCTCGGGAGACATCACGCCACCGCGTCCAGCGACGCCTCGAGCGCGGTCCTGACGCCGGCAAGGATCGTCTTCTGCGTTGTTTCATGCGAGGCGGAGGCAATATGGGCGGTCGGAATCTCGACAATTACGCCTTTGCCCGGCCAGTCCTTGCGATAGACGAACATGCCGCCGCTCTTGCCGCTGGGATCGGCCTTGCGCATCGCCGCGGGAACGCCGCGCTCCGCGCGGAACTCGTCCACCCGGGCCACATTGTCGGGAACGCGCATCGCCGGCTCGTCCGGCGGCAGGGCGGTCGGGTCGATGCCCGCAAGATAGGCGACCGAAAAACCCTTCTCCGCCAGCGCGCGGGCGACCTTGATGCAGCTCAGCGCGCCATAGGAATGGCCGATCAGGATCGTCGTCTGGTGACCGAACCTGCCGGATCGCGCGATGATGCCTTCCGCCACCTTTCTGAAGTCCCTGTGCCGATGATGCAGGGCGTTCACTTCCAGCGGCAAGTCGTCGATCATCTTCTCAAGAATCCGGGTCCCCTTGCTGGTCAGAAAGCCGCCAAGACCCGAAAAGACATGACACTCTACACCAGGACGCATGACAAACCCCGATAATTGACGCAGCGCACAATATAATTTTGCTTTCTCATCGATTATTAATGATAATATTAAGCTTAGCAATACATGAAATGCGGATTTCCTAATTCCGCCGTCGGGCCGGCTAGTATTCTGATAGATAGAGGGGAATCGGAACAGCGGACGAACTGGCCGCCTGAAGACAAGCTGCGCGCTGTCGAAGTTGAAGCCAGCAACGCAGCAAGAGATCCGGCACGCCGATCCGAACGGGGGGCGCGCAATGCGGCCAACCCGTACATCGCATCGCGACTTCCGCTTGACGTCGACCCACCGCCCCGCACCGCGCCTGCCTCCTCCGTCCGCCCACATTTTCGCGCCGTGCGACATAATATTTCATTATTTAATAGCTTGCACTCTTGCAAATTTGTAAACTCGTGCCGCATAATTCAACCCGGCGCCGCCGCAGGCGCGCACCCTTTCATGCACGCCCAGGAGGATGCCCATGCTCCCTTCGCACGCCCTCGCCATCGACCATGTCGTCCTGCTGGTCCGCGACCTGGAAGCCGCCTCCCAAACCATGCGCCAGGCCGGCTTTGCGGTGACCCGGCGCGCCGACAAGGCGGAAAAGCCCGGCTCCACCTTCCGCTTCATCAGCTTCGCGGACGGCAGCTACATCCTGCTGAACGCGTTCTCGGAAGAAGCCATGCGGGCGCACCGCCTCGGCCCCGTGCTGCGGGAGCGCGAGGGCTGGGGCGACTGGTCGATCCTGGTGCCGGACATGGATGCGGCCAGGGCCAGGGCGGAGACGGCCGGCATCGTTCTGGGCGGCGAGAACAAGGTCGCCAACGTGCTCGCCACCGGCGAACCCTGGGGCCTGCGCCTGCTCGTTTCCGGGCGCGGCTCGGGCGGCGATGATTCGCTGCCCTTTCTCGTCCAGGATGTCGAGGGCAGGTCCGCCCGCATCCCCGCCTGCGGCCCCCATCCCTGCGGCGCGCGCAGCATTGCCGGCGTCGTCATCGCCTCCGACACCCCGTTCGAGAGCGCGGCCCGCCTTGCCCTGCTGGTCGGCCTGCCCGAGCCGCTCGGCTCGGTGCTGACGATCGGCGCCCAGACGGTGCGCTTCATCCCCACCGATCCGCACGCCATGGGAACGGCGCGCCTGGGCGGCCTGGTCGGCGTCGAGCTCTCAGGTGCGGAGAGCGCGCTCGCCCTCGACCAATGGCCTCATCAATGGCCCCATCAATGACCCATGTCCGGCCGCCAGACCTCGAACGGCGCGGCGCAGTGATCCGGTCCCGGACCCCAATCCCGGCCCTTCCAGCCAACCCAAGGAGACATGCCACATGGCGACAGTAGCAATATTCGGCAGCGCGGGGGTCGTCGGCCTCGAAATCGCCCGAACGATGGTTTTCCAGCCGGAGGTCACGCGCCTCGTCCTGATCGACATCAACGAAGCGAAGATGCGCCAGGAGGCCAATGACTGCGCCATGCTGGCCGAGAACGTTCCCGTCGTCACCGATCTCACCCGCGACGGCGCGATCGAGGAAGTCTTCGCCAAATACAAGCCGGACGTGACGGTCCAGGCCGCCATCCCGATTTCCTGGTACACGCTGGCCAATTCCGTGCCCAAGGACATCTGGAAGCGGGTCAATTTCGAGGCCCGCATCGGGCCCTTCCTGCCGCTGCTGCTGTCCTTCCCGATCAAGTTCATGGAAGGCTGGAAGGCCGCCGGCTCGCCGGGCGAGGTGATCCAGCTTTCGCTGCCCGACATCGTCAACCCGGTGCTTTCCGGCATGGGCGTCGCCCCTTCCTGCGGATCGGGCAATACCGAGAATCTGTGCTCGACCCTGCGCATGATGGTCGCCGACAAGTTCGCCTGTCCCACCCGCGAGATCGACATCAAGCTCGTCGCGCATCATTACCACTGCTGGTTCATGCACTCGCCTTCCGAACTGCCGGACCTGCAGCAGCGCATGTTCCACTTCCGCGCCTTCTGCCGCAGCTATGACGTGACGGACGAGGTGATGGGCGACGCCGATTTCCTGCCGGCGCTGCGCAAGCGCTATCCCTATCAGCGCCCCCGTTTCGCCGCGACCTCGGTGGTCAAGAACACCGTGCGCATGCTGCGCGGCGACGGGGTCGTGACCCATGTCTCCTCGCCCGGCGCCAGGGGCGGCGGCATGGACGCCCGCTTCACCTCCGATGGCTGGGTGCCGGTGCTGCCGCAGGATTTCTCCAT
The DNA here is from genome assembly GCA_030428345.1 of Alphaproteobacteria bacterium. Classification (GTDB taxonomy): domain Bacteria; phylum Pseudomonadota; class Alphaproteobacteria; order Rhizobiales; family Rhizobiaceae; genus BOKV01. The sequence continues at coordinate 3,566 of JAUIBM010000323.1, forward strand.
GGACGATGTCGAGGCCCTGCTGCAGTCGGCGCGCGAGGCCGACGGGATCGCCAGCATCGCGGCAGACGGAACCGTGACCTTCACGCCCAAGGCCAATGGAGCCATGGCCGAACTGCTGGGTTTCGACTGCAAGGTGCTCGAGCCCTCGCAGGTGCATGAGCGCGCCGCCGAGCTTCTCGAATGCATCAAGTCGATCCGTCCCTGAACCGGATGGTCGGGGCGGGAGGTCGCCGATTCGCGGCTTTCCGCGCCTGCCCGCCGGCGACCACACTTGCAGGGCGGGCCTTTCCGTGATTTGCCGGAGCGATCCGGTCGCAACGCCGCCGGGATTTCACAGGGGGGGTTGGAAGTGTCGTTTGAAACGGACGATGACGAGGAAGCCGGGCAGCGTTCGCGACGCGAACCGCGCCCCGACGGCGGGACGATAGTGGAGAAGCTGAACATCCGCCAGGTGGAGGCGTTCCGGGTCGTCATGACCTATGGCAGCATGAAGAAGGCCGCCGAGGTGCTCGACATTTCGCAGCCGGCCGTCAGCCGCCTGATCACCAGCCTGACCGAGGCGGTCGGGTTCACGCTTTTCACCCGCCAGCAGGGCGGCGTCATGCCGACCGACGACGCCATCGCCTTCATGCGCGACGTGGAGCGTGTCTTCGCCGGCACCGACGAGCTGCGCCGCAGCGCCGACGCCATAAGGCGCAAGGAGGCCGGCGTCGTGCGCATCGCGGCGATGGCGCATTACGCCAACGACCTGCTGCCCGAATTGCTCGGCCGCTTCTCCCTGCGCCATCCGCGCATTCGCGTCATGCTGGAGACCCGAAGCCGCATCGAGATCGGCGACAGCGTGCGCATGGGCCTGTCGGACCTGGGCGTGACCTCGCTGCCGATCCCCACCGGCGGCACGCAGGTGCACACGCTGGCCTGCGCGCCGG
>JAUIBM010000324.1 GCA_030428345.1 Alphaproteobacteria bacterium
TGGCCTGACCTCCATCCGTCAGGCCATCGAATCTGATTTGCTCGCCAATGGGAATCTGGAGGCTTCTGTGAGGTCCGCAGGCGCTACGGAGCGTCGCCGGGCTGGTTGTCGGACCTCATTGCAAGCCGGATTGAACGGAGGCGCGGGCAGGACTTGCGCTATGGGGATTGTAGCCCGGAGCGGCGGGCGAGATGGTCTTCGACAGACCGATGAAGTGCCGTCGGGATGAGATGGCGAGGAAGGATGTCTCGGTGGATGGAGAGACGTCCATCGCGGGTGCCCCCGACAGGATCGGCGTTCGTTCGCTTGCCGGAATGACCGCTTGGGTCCTCGTGCGACCGGTCAAGAGTTGCCGATCCGACGTCCGTGGGGACGGATGCGGAACATGGTGATGATGATGCGTGCCGCGTGATCATGATGTGTCGCACCAGAACGGGCGCGGCGGCGCCTGTCCGCATCGCCAGATGGCGAGCGTGATCATCGGCCCTCCGCAGCATGGGCAGCGGTGCGTTGCCGCAAGGGGTTCGGCGGCGGCGCTCTCGGCATCCGGTGCGCGATCATCCTGTTGTGGTTTGGCTAGTTGGCGAGGAAGCCGTAGTGGCGGATGCGATGGAAGCCGTCCGGCAGCGTGTGGAGCAGGAAGCGGCGGATGAACTCGTGTGCGTCGAGCGTCATCACCTTCGTCCGTCCGCCATGACGATAATCCTTCCAGCGGAACGCGACACGATCGTCCTCCATGCCGATCAGCCGGGAATTGGCGATGGCGACGCGATGGGTGTAGCGGCCGAGATAGGCCAGCACCTGCTTTGGACCGCCGAACGGCGGTTTGGCGTACACTACCCAGTCGAGGCGGCGCGCCTTGGCTAATAGGCGGGTGAAGGCGGCTGGCTCGGTCAGGCAGGCAATGTCGCCGAGGAACTTGAGGCTGTGCGCGTCGAAGGCGGCTCGCAACTCCTCCAGAAAGCGGCGGCGAAACAGGCGCGACAGCACGCGCACCGGCAGGAAGAATCCTGGCCGGCAGGAGATCCAGCGCGAGCCGTCGGGCGAGACGCCACCGCCCGGCACGATGCAATGGATGTGCGGATGGTAGTGCAGGTTTTGCCCCCAACTGTGCAGCACGGCGATGAAGCCGATCTCGGCGCCGAGATGTCTGGCATCGGCGGCGATCGTGCGCAGCGTCTCGGCCGCCGTCCTGAACAGCATTGCATAGATTAGCCCAGAGGCGCAGCCTTGCAGTTCGAAGGACAAGGAAGATGCTCGCCGCGATAGCGGCAGCCCCGGCAGGCCAGTAGAAAGCGCCGTCCCAGACGGCGAAGACGCGCAGCGGCTCCGGGGCGAAACTCTGCCAGTGAATGAGCACGTGGCCCAGGCGCGCCGCCGCGACGCCGCCGATCAGAACCCACGAGGACCATGCATGGAAGCGCCCATCGATTCGGCGGGTGATGATCCCCGTGACGAGGATGAAGGTGAAGATGCCCAGGAGGACGGCGACATGGTCCGCCGCCAGGACGATCGGGCCGAGGGAAACGGCGTTCATATCAGTAGCCCTCCAGCCGAGCCGCTGAACGAGTCAGGGAATCGACCGTCACGTTGCCCACCAGCCGGGTTCCGGCTGGCTCCCGCGCCTCGGGATCGAAGAAGAGCATGGTCGGTGGCCCGGTCACCCGAAGCTGCTTCATCAGCTCCGCGTCCTGCCCGCCGAAATCGGTCACGTCCGCCTTCAGGAGCTGGAAGCCTGACAGAGCCTGCCGCACGCTTTCGTCAGGGAACACTCCGCGCTCGATCCCCCGGCACGTCACGCACCAGTCGGCCGTGAAGTAGACCAGGGTCGGCCTGCGCTCCGCATCCATCTTCGCCTGCAGATCAGCGGTCGACGCAACGGAGGCGAAGTCGAGTTCCTTGCTAACGGCCGATGTCGGCCCGCGGTCGGCGAATACGGCAAGGGGCTTGAGCGGGTCGGTCGCCCCGGCGGCTGTCGCTTGGCATTTAAATGCAAGAATGCGGTGGTTTTGCCCGGGTTAGGCACTTAATCGTGAGAATTCCTGCAGCCAGATTCTCAAATTAACTGCATTTGCCTAGAAGCTCGCAGCGTGCCGGCTTGAGCTATCATGTTCTCTGCGGCGTCAGAGAATCGGGCCCGGTTGTCGCCCATCATGTGCCCACGCAGCATCCGGAGCATTTCCGGGCCGGCGCGCTTGACGATGGCAACGCCGGCCAGCAGAGCCGGCCGCATATCGAGCGGCAGGATCGGCTTTGCAGGTGTGGGCAGATTCTGCAATTGCTCGGCAACGACATGGTCGAGATCGGGAATGATGGCGCCGAGCACCCGGTAGCGCCAAAGCTCGTGCTCGCGCGGTAGGGGCCAGATCACTCGCCGCATCAACAGAAGCCGGGCGATTTCGGTCGCCGATGTCCAGGTTCGAATGCCGCGTTCGGCTTCGTCGTCGAGCAGCTTTTCACCCCGCAGAGCCGCACGGTGATTTTGCCGGAAAGGGGAGCGAAGTTCACCTTTTCCGAACCCTCGTAGTAGTGTTCCGCAATGTACGCAGGTAATCCGCCACCCCAGCAGCTGGTTTCGCAGGATTGGCGCTGGTTCCGCGCTACCGGGGCTGCAACGTGCACAGGTCTGTGCCGGCCTCGCGGCGATTAGTCGATGCGACGACTTCGGCACATTGATGAAGGTCATTCGACGTAAAACAGCCGGTTTGGCGGCGAAAATACTGGCGAGGCGGACTTCCTGATCGCCGCTCAGATGGAGATCGACTGCTCGCAATGAGGAGGCCTCCGGCAGGCAATGCTGGAGCATGACGAGCGGCGGAACCGCGTAGAAGGCGGCATGGCGACTGATCCAAGACGACAGAAGCTCGTCAGGGTAGGGCGGCAATCTCACTGGCAACTGCCGTGGCGGCGCGGTCTCCGTCATGCGAACGCCGCCTCGGCCTCGAACTCCGGCTCCCAGTTTTCGACAGATTCGTCTGCAATATGCTCTTGGCCGCGTTCGATGGCGTCAACCGCGAGGTCGTTGATCATGTGGAAGATGCTGGCGGTGATGCCCTCGGTTATCTGCAGAATCCGTCGCAGTGATTTCGGCGTGAGCACCGAGGGTCGACGCAGCGGCGTATTGCGCAGGATCGATGCCACCAGCGTCTCGAACTGCTCGTTCGCCGCCCACCTGCTCAAGGTGGGGTCGGTTCCGGCTGAGGGCGAAATGACACCCTAAGCATGAGCAGGGTTGAGTGCGAGTGTCGGTTGCGGCTAGAGATTGGTCAGATCGTCCGGGTATTGACCGCCCCTCCGGACGAACTGGCTCCAGGTTTCCTCTCCTCGTTTCGAGACGACCCGGTGCGCGGGATCATCGGCAGCAGCCTCGATGAGGCCAAGGCGCACGAGGGGTGCGATGGTTCTGTCACCGAACAATTTTTCATAAGTCCGCTCCTGCAAGTCGAGCATCCACCCCGACGTTCCCCGTTCGGTGACGGCAGGAACAAGGCGTCCGCCCGAGGCGGGTCGGTCGCCACGCGACAGGGTGAACAGGCAAATGGTCCAGAAGGCGTCTCTCGGTCGCGGCGGTATCAGCGCCCATGCCATCGGTCCGCTGTCCGGTTGCGCGACTACGGGAGCGGGTCCGTGTTCACCGTCACGGATCCCCTCACGGTGTGCCCTCTCGAGCGCATTAGCGATCGCGCCTGCGGTATCGACAGAAAGCCCGTATTTCCGATTGTAGCGGTCCTTCGCTACTATCTCGTGTGCCATTTCCCTGAAGCGAGCCTTGCGATATGGATCGGCTGGGGCGCGGCTCGATCGCTTGCTCATGGTGAGGTCTCTATCTTTGGAGCCAGGGAAAATCTGTTGCGCTTGACGATGTCAGCGACGGTGTTCTTGCTGATACCGAGATCGCGAGCGATCCAGCGGTAGCTCCGGCCCTCGGCGTTCAGTGTCATGACCTTCGATGCAAGCCGATCCGATTTAGGTCGCTCGCCGGCTTGGCGACCGAGCTTTTTGCCGCGTGCTTTTGCTGCGGCGAGGCCGGATTTGACCCGTTCGCTGATCAGGTCGCGTTCGAACTCCGCGATGCCGGAGAGGAAAGTCGCCAGCATCCGCCCATGCGGCGACGACAGGTCGAACGCCATTCCGTTCATGGCGATGACGGAAACCTTCCAGTTCTCCAGTTCGCGCAGCGTATTGAGCAAGTCGATTGTCGAGCGTCCCCACCGGGACAATTCCGTGACCAGGATCACATCGATCTGCCTGGCCTGGGCAAGGGCCAGGACTTTCTTCCATTCGGCCCGGTCGAGTTTTGCGCCGGAGCCCGTTTCTGAGAACGGCGGTGGAAAACTAGACCACGGTAGCGGCGGGATTGTCCGGCTGCGGGCGGCGTAAAAGTCGTCCACTTTTTCCCTTTTCTGCGTGGCGCAGGGAGGGAATAGGGATCTACACCGTGGAATTATATCTGAAGGTTCGCGTGGCTTGCGACGGGGGCATGAGCCA
>JAUIBM010000325.1 GCA_030428345.1 Alphaproteobacteria bacterium
CAGCAGCGACGAGACGAGCATGCCGATGACGATGATCAGGAAGAACGTGGCGATCGCCGAGGTGATCGCGCCTTACGACGCGCAGACGCGGGATCCGATGCACATCCATGCACCGCCCCAACCGGTTCATCTCTTTCATGAAGGGCGGTTCGTCGGACCGTTCACCTACGGGTACGAGATGACCCTCGACATGACGACGCTGAAGCGGATCTACGAGCCCGACCGGACGACGGTCCAGCCGCTGCGCTTTTTCTGCTCTGGCGATACCTATTCGTTCTGGGGGATGTTCGAAGCCAGCGCGCACCTCGTCTGCCCGGCCAAGGGCGGCGAGTTCTTCTTCCTTGGAACCGACCGCCTCGGCCGGGACGTGCTTTCCCGCATCATCTACGGCGCGCGGATATCGCTGACCATCGGCCTGCTCGGCGTCGCGATCTCGTTCATGCTCGGAATCGTGATCGGCGGACTTGCCGGCTATTATGGCGGCTGGGTCGATCTCGTCGTCCAGCGCATCATTGAGGTCATGCAATCGCTGCCGACCATTCCGCTATGGCTGGCGCTGGCTGCGATCATGCCGGTCACCTGGAGTCCGATCCTCGTCTATTTCGGCATTACCGTGATCCTTGGCCTGCTCGAATGGACATCGCTGGCCCGCGCCGTGCGCTCCAAGCTTCTATCGCTGCGCGAGGAGGACTATGTCCTTGCCGCGCGCCTGCTGGGCGCAGGACCGTCGCGCATCATCGGCTTGCATCTGGTGCCCGGGTTCATGAGCCATCTCATCGCATCGGCGACGATCACCATTCCGACCATGATCCTTGGCGAGACCGCGCTTTCCTTCCTCGGCCTTGGCCTTCGTTCGCCCGTGGTCAGTTGGGGCGTGTTGCTCAACGAAGCGCAGAACATCAACGTGGTCGCGCTCTATCCATGGCTGATGTGGCCGGTGGTGCCGGTCATCCTGGTGATCCTCGCCTATAATTTCTTTGGCGACGGCTTGCGCGACGCGGCTGATCCCTACGCCTGATCGTCGCAACCGCTCTCGGCGATCAGCGCATCGGCTTCGACAAATCGGACGTCGCGTTGCGAGAGCGCGCTCATCAATTCGTCCAGCGTGGCCCATGCGGTTTCGTCATGCGAGAGATGATGGGCGAGAATCCCTATGGCGCGAAAGCCACGCGCCCGGGCTTCGGCCAATGCCTGGCAGGCATGCGAGATCGCCCATGCCGGGTCGCGGCCGCGAGCGCCCGCCGACCAGTGCACCACATCAACATGGGCGTGAACGCCGGCAAGGCCGGTGGAACGCGGATATTGCGCCCAGCCATGCGCCGAGATTCCGGAAAATCCGGCCTCCGCGACCAGCGGAACGACCGCGTCGTGAATCCGGTTCCAGGGCGGCACGATCAGGCCGGACAGCTTGCCGCGAAAAATTTCCGCGAGTTTTTCCCGTCCCTCACGCATCTCGCCCAACAGGACGGAGGCCGGTCGGCGGCGGTTCAGTTCACAGGGTTTCTCCCCGGGCGGGCTGTGGCTGACATGGGCATACCCGTGCACCGCACCGGTAACCAGCGGGTGAGCCCGGACCGCCGCACCGAGGCTGGGTTCGGCTGGACCAGGAATGCTCGCCAGCAGGAGGGGAGCGCCAAGGCGTTCGCTGAGCGCCAGCAGTCGGCGCAGGGCTGGCGTGTCGGCCACGGCGTCGTCGTCGCGCAGGAATGCGCGCGGTGGCCGGCCGGCCGAAGCCCATTTCTCGAGTTCCGCGTCGAGCGCGCTCATCGCTGGTGCAATCTGCCCGCTCATCGCCGCTTTCCCGCAAGAACAGGCGCGAGGATGGCTGCGAGCCGCTCCGCCGCCCTGGCGCCCGAGCGCTCGCCCTCCGCGAATTCGCGGGCGCCGGCCCCCAGCCTGGCGCGCAGGTCGCCGTCGTTCATGGCGCTTGCCAGCGCCTCGGCGTAGTGCCGCGCATCCGGCGGGTCGGCCAGCAGGCCGGTGCGTCCGTGCTCCACGACCCTCGGCACGCCCATATTGCGCAGCGCGACGGCCGGCAGGCCGCGGCTTGCCGCCTCGAGAAAGACCATCCCGTAGGCCTCGCGGCAGCCTGGCCAGGCCAGCAGATCGGCCTTGCCCATCAGCGCGAGCACCTTGCCCGGGGGCTGTACGCCGGCAAAGGTGACGCGCCCGTCCGGCAGATTGGCGAAACTGGCGCGCACTTCGGCTTCTCCCGGTCCTTCGCCGACCGCGAGCAGCGTCCAGTCGATTCCGACCAGGTTTTCCAGCGCGCGCGCCAGCAGCGCGTAGCTTTCCAGCTTGGCGCCGGGGCGCATCATCCCTACTGCCAGCAGGCGAAGGGCTCCGGGCGGCGCATTCCACGGATCGCCGTCAACAGCTTCCTCTTGCAGCAGGGTCTGATCGACAAAAGGATCGAGCCAGACGACCTTTTCATCCGGGATGAAGGTGGAGAGAAATCGCCTGTCGGAATCGGTGAAGACGATGTTCATCGCCGCGCCGGCAATGATGCGCTTGGATTCCTCGCGCCAGGGCAGCCATTCGCCATCGGCGCCCGTGCGGCAGGGTTCTGCTGTCACCATCGGGATCGCAAGCCGCGAACAGACGGCCTCGCCCAGCCAGTCGGGCGATTTGTCATACGGATGATAGGAGAACCAGAGATCGGGCTGCCCGCCGAGGCTGGACCATTCGGCGAGCAGACGATCCGCCTCGCCCAGGGCGGCGGACTTGCGGGCCGCCAGGTGCTCCGCTCCCGGACGTTTGGAATAGGCGATGACCCGACTCGCCAGGAATGCGTCGTGTCCGGTGCGAGTGAGCGCTGCGAGCAGCATTCGCGCCATCTGCCGATCGCCGGAGGGAATCGGATGATCGGGCGGCTTGAGGGGCGCGTAAAACGCGATCCGTGCGGCTTTCTGCATTTTCGGCCCTAACTCATGCATTGCGGTTGCTTGGTTTAGGCCGTTCGGGCCGATGCGATCAAGCCATTGCAAACGGGCCGAAGCGCTTGTTTGGACGGGTGGTTCGCGTTAAAAGGGCTGCGGACAATTACTGGACAAGCGACAGGTGAGAGCGGCTTGCCACTCTTTACCCGGAACGCCGAACCGAGAGCTTCCTACTGATGAAACGCCTCGAACATGTCCGGGTCCTGATGTACAGCCACGACACCTTCGGACTGGGGCATTTGCGCCGCTGCCGTACCATTGCGCATGCGATTGTCGAGCGCTTCAAGGGCGTGAACGTCATCATCATTTCCGGTTCGCAGATCGCCGGCGCGTTCGACTTTCGCGCACGCGTGGATTTCGTCAAGATTCCGAGCGTTATCAAGCTCTACAACGGCCATTACGATTCGATCGGCGAATATATCGATCTTGAAGACATCCTGATGATGCGCAAGCTCATCATCCAGCGTACCGCGGAAGCGTTCCAGCCTGACCTTTTCATCGTCGACAAGGAGCCGCGCGGGCTGCGAGGTGAGCTTGAGCCGTCCTTGCCGATCCTGCAGAAGCAGGGCTGCCATATCGTGCTTGGATTGCGCGAAGTGCTGGACGAGCCTGAGGTTGTGCGGCGGGAATGGCAGAAGCACAACGCCATGGATTGGGTCAAGAAGTACTTCGACTCGAGCTGGGTGTATGGATCGGAGGACTTCTATCATCCCTTGAGCGGCATCAACCTGCCGGTGGCGGGGGGAATCCAGCTCGGGCTGTGATCCAATGGAGTGCCCTTGCGGGCACGCCGGATTGTTTCAGGCATAGGCAGAGGCGACGCGCCCTGTCGGGCGGATGTGCCCGTGGTCCGCGTGGGAGCCTCCGGCGGGGGTATTTGAGCCAAGAAGAAACAGGCGCGCGCCCGGACGGACCAGCGCAGGCTCAGCGCAGGTAGGGGAGCGGGTCGACACTGTCGAAGCCCTTGCGCACTTCGAAATGCAGCGCGGCGCTGCCGTCGCGGCGGATTTCCGCCAGTTTGCCGCCGCGGCTGATCGGGTCGCCCTTGGAGACGGCGACATTGCCGACATTGGAATAGACCGTCAGCAGGTTGTCGGAATGCTTCACCACGATGATCGGGATGCCGTTGGTATCCTTGGTGATGGCGGCGACCACGCCCTCGGCGGCGGCCTTGACCGGGGTGCCGGGCGGGGCGGCGATGTCGATCCCGTCATTCTTGCCCTTGGAATATTCGCGGACGATATCGCCCTTGACCGGGTAGCTCATGCGCGCCGAAGAGCTGCTGGCACTCTGGCTGGCGCCGAGGTCGGGGGCGGCCACGGTCTTGACCGGCTCGGCGGCGGGCCGGGTCTCTTCCGCGGGCAGGGGTTTGGACGCGGAGGGCGGTGTCGGGGTGGGGCTGCCCTGGCCCGGGGCGGTCGGAGTGCCGCCTTCGGACGGGTCGAACGGGTCGGGGGCGCGGCCATCACGGGCCACGGGGATGAGCAGGTACTGGCCTTCGCGCACGGCGAAATCGGCGCCGAGGCCGTTCCACTCGGCGAGGCT
>JAUIBM010000326.1 GCA_030428345.1 Alphaproteobacteria bacterium
ATGGCCGCGCCGGATTTCTCCGTCTCTTTCGCCAAGGCGCAGGATCACGTGCGCGCGACGATCGCCGCCATCGCGCCCAACGATTCGCAGGAACGCTTCACCGCGCTCGGCGTCACGGTGCTGCGCGAGACGGCGCATTTCACCGGCCCGGACACGGTTGCCGCCGGCGATCACAGGATCAAGGCGCGCCGCTTCGTCATCGCCACCGGCTCCTCGCCGCGGGTGCCGGCGATCCCCGGCCTCGACGTCGTTCCCTTCTTCACCAATGAAACGCTGTTCGCCAATCGCACCCGGCCCGGCCATCTGGTGATCATCGGCGGCGGGCCGATCGGCATGGAGATGGCGCAGGCCCATTGCCGGCTGGGCTCGAAGGTGACGGTGATCGAAGGCACCGTCGCGCTCAGCAAGGACGATCCGGAAATGGCAGCCATCGTCATCGACCGGCTGCGGGCCGAAGGCGTCGTCATCCTGGAGCAGGCCAAGGTGACGCGCGTGGAAAAGGGCGCGGCGCGCGGCATCGCCGCGATCTGCCAGATCGACGGCGAGGAGCACAGGGTGGAAGGTTCGCACCTGCTGCTGGCGGTTGGCCGCGAACCCCATCTGGACGGGCTGGGGCTGCGGCAGGCCGGCATCGCCCATTCGGCGAAGGGGGTGAAGGTGGATGCGAACCTGCGCACCACCAATCGCCGGGTCTACGCCATCGGCGATGTCGCCGGCTCGCTGCAATTCACCCATGTCGCCGGCTATCACGCCAGCCTGGCGCTGCGCGCCATCCTGTTCCGCCTGCCGGCCAGGCCCGACCGCGCCATCATCCCCTGGGCGACCTATACCGATCCCGAACTCGCGCATGTCGGCATGGACGAGAAACAGGCGCGCGCCGGCCTGAAGCGGTTCTCGGTGCTGCGCTGGCCCTTCCACGAGAACGACCGCGCCCAGGCCGAGCGCACCACCATCGGCCATGTCAAGGTGATCGCCGACCGCAAGGGGCGGGTGCGCGGCGCGACGATCGTGGGGGCGCATGCCGGCGAGCTGATCGCCTTCTGGGCCCTTGCCGTGGCCAACCGCATGACCCTGCGCCAGATCATGGCGGCGGTGCTGCCCTATCCCACGCTTTCGGAAGCGGGGCGGCGGGCCATCGTGGCGCATTATTCGCCCTATGCGCGCAAGCCGCTGGTGCGCTGGCTGGTCGGCTTCCTGCGGCGGTTCGGCTAGAACGCGGGCCGGCGCAAGGCCGGCGGCGCGCGAATGGGTTTCAAATGTCGGGTTCAATCCACTACTATCCTTGTGTCGCGTGGGTCCGACGACGCCCGAAAAGGTCTTGATGCAGCACGAACGACAGACAGCAGCGCCGGGCCAGGCGCCAGGCGCGGCGGCGGGCGAAGGCGATGTCCGCCTGTGGCGCGGCCTCTCCGGCAAGCTGCTGGTGCTGACGGCGGCCTTCGTGATGATCGCCGAAGTGCTGATCTTCGTGCCCTCGGTCGCCAATTTCCGCAATGTCTGGCTGCAGAGCCATCTCGACACGGCCGAGGCGGCCAGCATCGTCTTCCTCGACACCGCCGACCCGATGCTGAGCGAGATGGCGCAGCGCCAGTTGCTGCGGGCGACCGGCTCGCTCGCCGTGGTGATCCGCGAGGGGCCGACCAGCCGGATGATGGCCTCGGACAACATGCCCGGACCGGTGGATGCGACGATCGACCTCACCCGCATGGACCCGGTCGGCGCAATCGCCAGCGCGCTGTCGATGATCGTCTCGCCGCAAATGCACACCTACCGGGTCTTCGGACGGATGAAATCGCGCGACGGCGAGATCGAACTGGTGCAGACCGACGCGAACATCCGAGCGGCCCTGCTGATCTACTCGCGCAACGTGCTGCTGCTGTCGCTGGCGATCTCGCTGATCACCGCCACGCTGGTGTTCCTGGCGCTGTATGTGATGATCGTGCGGCCGATCCGGCGCATCTCCGGCAACATGACCGCCTTCTCTCGCGAGCCGGACAATTCGGCGCTGATCCTGACCCCTTCACGCCGCGCCGACGAGATCGGCGTCGCCGAGCGCCGGCTCGCCGCCTTCGAGCAGGATCTGGGCCAGACGCTGCGCCAGCGCCGGCATCTGGCCGATCTGGGCCTGGCGGTTTCCAAGATCAACCACGATCTGCGCAACATCCTGGCCTCGGCCCAGCTCTTCACCGACCGCATCTCCCGCCTGCCCGACCCGACCGTGCAACGCGTCGCGCCCAAGCTCATCCGCGCCATCAACCGCGCCATCGACTACACCCATTCCGTGCTCGCCTATGGAAGGGCGGTGGAGGCCCCGCCCGAGCGGCGCAGGCTGGCGCTTTCGGCGCTGGTGGAGGACGTGCACGATCTGCTGGGCGAAGAGGCCGAGACGCATCTGCTCTGGGTCAACGAGGTTCCGGTGGAGATGGAGATCGAGGCCGATCCCGAGCAATTGCTGCGCGTGCTGCTCAACCTGGCGCGCAATTCGGCGCAGGCCTTCGCCCGCCGCCCGGCCGGGCGGGACGGCGCGCCGGCGGACGACAATCGCGTCACCGTCTCGGCCACGCGCCTCGGCGCGAAGGTGCAGTTGCGGGTCGGCGACAATGGCCCGGGCATGAGCGAGGCGGCTCGCGAGGGGCTGTTCCGGGCATTTGGCGGCTCGACACGGCCGGGCGGCACCGGCCTTGGCCTGGCGATCGCCGCGGAACTGGTGCGCGCCCATGGCGGGCGCATCGCGCTGGAGAGCACCTCGCCGCAGGGCACGGTGTTTCTCATCGAATTGCCGCAACCCGCCGACTGACGCATGCGCATGCGCGAAACGGGTGCTTCAAGCCGCATCGCAGGGCGCGGCGAGGGAAGCCTCGAAGGACGCTGTCGGCGGCGTCTAGGGGCGCCCGCCGGCTGCTTTCACGGTTCGCGGCGAGGGACGTGGATATTTTGCGCCGCCAAGCTTGCAATTCGTTTCGCGAGCGGCTAGTTACGCGCTCTGCCGGCCGGCTCGCGGGAGCCGGCTCTCGGGCGTGCGGGAAACCGCCTTCCGTTCAGGTTACGCACCCGTAGCTCAGCTGGATAGAGCACCAGACTACGAATCTGGGGGTCGGGCGTTCGAATCGCTCCGGGTGCGCCATTTCCCTTTTCTTTGAGGCACGAGCCAACATATCGACGCCCATGCCGCGAAGGGCAGGCGGACGGCTCGCCGAGTGGCGCCTGGCGCTCGCCTTCAGCGTATCTACCCGCCACCAAGCGTGAGTGAAGCTGCGTCCCGACAGAATCGAAGAACCCGGCCGCCGTCGGGCTGGCCGCCATCCACCAAGCTTTGATCCATGGCCCCGCCCAACCGGATCGAGGCGGTGGAATCGCTGGCGATCGACGACATCCAATTGCTTCGCGGAGCGAGACCCGGAGCTGGTCATTCCCCAAAGGAACTCCTCTGGAAAATCCTTGGAGTCCGTCGCTCCGGGATCGCTTCGGCACCATGAAGCGCTCCGCCGGAATTCGGGGGAGAGTCGGGGGCGCTTCCCGCCAAGGCGCGGCGCGCGATCGCGCCGGCCAGGCCATTGCAGGCAAGACCCCCGCTCGGGTCAAACCCGTTCGATGATGATGGCCGGCGCCATTCCGCCGGCGGCGCACATGGTGATCAGCGCGCGTTTGGCGTCGCGCCGATCCAATTCATCGAGGGCCGTGCCGATCAGCATCGCACCGGTTGCGCCGATGGGATGCCCCAGCGCGATGGCGCCGCCATTGACATTGACCTTGTCGCGATCGACCCGCAGGTCGCGGATGAATTTCTCGGTAACCACGGCGAAGGCCTCGTTGACCTCGAAGAGATCGATGTCGGCAAGCGTCAGGCCGGCCTTGTCCAGCACCTTGAGGGCCGCCGGCACCGGGGCGTTGAGCATCAGTTCGGGACTGTCGCCGACATTCGCCATCGCGACGACGCGCGCCCTGGGTTTCCAGCCATACCTTTCGCAGGCGTCCTGCGAGGCAAGCAGGATCGCCGCGGCGCCGTCGACGACGCCGGAGGAATTGCCCGCATGGTGGATATGCTCGATCACCAGATCCGGATAGACGCGGTTGAGCAGCTCGCGCTGGGACGGTCCTCCTTCGCTGATGGGCTTGTCCGCGATATCGGCGAATGCCGGCTTGAGCTGCGCCAGCCCTTCAAGCGTGGTCGACGGACGCGGATACTCGTCGCGCTCGAGCAGAAGATTTCCGTCGCGATCGCGCACCGCGACGATCGACCTGTCGAAATGGCCGTTCCTGATGGCATGGTCGGCGCGGCGCTGGCTCTCGAGCGCCAGTTCCTCGGTCGCCAGCCTGGAAATGCCTTCCAGCGTGGCGATCGCGTCGGCGCAAATACCCTGCGCCACCTGGGGGTGAAGGGCGCGCAGATGCTCGTTCTCCACGTCGAACAGGAGTGGGCGCTGGGCCATCGGGTCGGAGGCGTTGTAGGACATCATCTCGGTCCCGCCGGAGATGAC
>JAUIBM010000002.1 GCA_030428345.1 Alphaproteobacteria bacterium
CGCCGAAATGGACGCCGAGGCGATCGAGAAGCTCGACGCCGAACTGAAGCTCGGCGGACGCACCGCGCGCGAGGAATGGGCCGAGCAGGCCCGCGAATTGCTCGCCGGCAAGCCGCCGCGCGCCAAGGTGGACCAGAAGGCCGCCGAAGAAGCCGAATAAGTCACTTCCCGCCTGGCGGGTATCGAAGGAGAGTTCCTCATGGCACACAAGAAAGCAGGCGGTTCCTCGCGCAACGGCCGCGATTCGGAATCCAAGCGCCTCGGCGTCAAGAAGTTCGGCGGCGAATCCGTGATCCCCGGCAACATCCTGATCCGTCAGCGCGGCACGCGCTGGCATCCGGGCGTCAATGTCGGCATCGGCCGCGACCACACCCTGTTCGCAACCGCAGCCGGCAAGGTGGAATTTGCGAAAAAGGCCAACGGCCGTACCTATGTGAACATCGCGCCAGCGGAATCCGCTGACTGACCCGGCCACCAAGCTGCCGGCGTCCCAAGACCCCGGCAGCGGCCAAGGCCAAGCCAAGAACCGGCAAGCCGGACAAGCGGGGAGATGGGACGCCATCTCCCCTTTTGCGTTTCGGGAGGAACCGATGACCACGCAAGCAATGCCCGACCCCGCAATGCCGCACACCGAGGCGCGCGGCGCCCATGGCGACATGTCCTTGCCGCCGATGAAGCTGAACAGCCCGGTCATCGAGACCGGGAGGCTGCTGCTGCGCCCGCCGCACGAGAACGACCTCGACGATCTGGTGCGCCTCGCCGACAACCGTTCGGTCGCCAGCATGCTGGGCTCCATGCCCCATCCCTATACCAGCGCCGACGCGGCCGAATTTCTGGCGCGCAACCGCGCCGGGGGCAAGGGCGACAGCGTCTATGCGATCACCCTGGCGGGCACTGGCGAATTCATGGGCGTGTGCGCCCTGCACGAGGACAAGCGGCGCTTCGAGCTGCCATTCATCGGCTACTGGCTGGGCCAGCCCTATTGGGGCTTCGGCTATGCGACGGAGGCCGCGCGCGGCATGGTCGACCTGTTCTTCAAGGTCACCAGCGGCGAGACGCTGATGATTTCATGCCGCGTCGACAATCCCGCCTCGCGCAGGGTGATCGAGAAATGCGGCGGCCGGTACTGGAAGTCTGGCGAAGCGTTCAACCGCTCCATCGGCGAGACGCAGAAGCTGGATCATTTCCGGATCGATCGCAGCGATTGGATGCGGGCGGCGGCGGAGTGAACATGACCCTCGCCCTACCCGATCGTCAGCCAGACCGGCTTGTGATCCGAGCCCATGGCCGCCGCGTCGATCCGGCAATCGCCGATTCGCGCCGCGAGGTCCGGATTGGCGAAGCAATGGTCGAGCCGCTTGCCCGGCTCCAGGCCCTTCGGGTCGGCCCAGCTCGGGCCCGGCGCGGCGGCGCTTGCATCGACGATCGCGCCGTCCGCCAGCATGGCTTCATGTTCGGGCGAGCC
This sequence comes from Alphaproteobacteria bacterium, assembly GCA_030428345.1. Lineage (GTDB taxonomy): Bacteria > Pseudomonadota > Alphaproteobacteria > Rhizobiales > Rhizobiaceae > BOKV01. The sequence continues at coordinate 1,466 of JAUIBM010000002.1, forward strand.
GGGCATGAAGTTGAAATCGCCCATCAGCAGGAAGTCGCGCGGCAGCGGCAGTTCCGGAAAGCCGAATTCGCCAAGGCCGGTGATCGCGCCGCCATCGCGGCCGAAATCGAGGGCAATCGACCTGAGCGCGGCGATCTGGGCCAGGCGCTCCCCTGTGTCGATGTGGTCGAGATGCACGCTGTAGAAGCGGATCGCCCCCTGCGGGGTCGCCACCAGCGCCTCCAGCGCGCCGCGCTGAAGGTTGAGCCGGCTGGTGCGCATGCCGCGCGGCAGCAGGTGCCCGCGCGTCGCGGTCAGGGGCCATCGCGAGATCACCATGTTACCGAACTGGAAGCGCTTCTCCTGCGCCCGTCCGTCGACCACGACGCTGCCGAAATCGACATCGGCCGGAAAATGCGTCGCGGCGAAGCGATCGGGGAAGGCGTGCGTAAGGCCGGCGGCAAGGTCCGCGCCGCCATTCCACGGCGCCCCGCGCGTGACCTCCTGCAGCGCGATCACGTCGGCCTCGGCCACCGCGTCGACAATGCGGGCGAGATCGTAGCGGCCGTCCATGCCGACGCCATACTGGATATTGTAGCTCACACAACGGATCGCCATGCTGTCTCCTTGTCGGGGCTGTCGCGGTCGGGCCCGGTTTCGGGTAGGAACAGCGCTGTGTAAAGCGCGGAAATGGTCATGCGATGAAGTTCCTGGACGAGGCGAAGATTTATGTGCGCTCCGGCGATGGCGGGGCCGGCGCGGTTTCGTTCCGGCGCGAGAAGTTCATCGAGTTCGGCGGGCCGGACGGCGGCAATGGCGGGCGCGGCGGCGATGTCTGGGTCGAGGTCGTCTCCGGGCTCAACACGCTGATCGACTACCGCTACCAGCAGCACTTCAAGGCCAAGACCGGCATGCACGGCATGGGCCGCAACCGCAACGGCCCCAAGGGCGGCGACGTGGTGCTCAAGGTGCCGGAAGGCACGCAGATCTTCGAGGAAGACGGCGAGACGCTGATTGTCGACCTCACCCGGATCGGCGAGCGCTTCCTGCTGGCCAAGGGCGGCAATGGCGGCTTCGGCAACGCCCATTTCAAGGGGCCGGTCAACCAGGCCCCGCGCCACGCCAATCCCGGCCAGGAGGGCATCGAGCGCACGATCTGGCTGCAGCTGAAGCTGATCGCCGACGCCGGCGTCGTCGGCCTGCCCAATGCCGGCAAGTCCACTTTCCTGGCCAGCGTCTCGGCCGCCAAGCCGAAAATCGCCGATTACCCCTTCACCACGCTGCATCCCAATCTGGGCGTCGCCGCCGTCGACGGGCGCGAATTCGTCATCGCCGACATTCCCGGCCTGATCGAGGGCGCGCATGAGGGCGTGGGCATCGGCGACCGTTTCCTCGGCCATGTCGAGCGCACCCGCGTGCTGCTGCATCTGGTGTCGGGCATGGAGGAAGATGTCGGCGAGGCCTATCGGGTGGTTCGCCACGAGCTTGCCGCCTATGGTCACGCTCTTGAGGACAAGCCGGAGATCGTCGCCCTGTCGCAGGTCGACGCCTTGTCGGCCGACGAAAAGGCGACCAAGCTCAAGCAATTGGGCAAGGCGAGCGGCAAGCGCCCCCTGGCCTTGTCGTCGGTCAGCCGGGAAGGCGTCGAAGCCGTGCTTCGCGCCCTGCTGGCAACCATGAGCGGCGACGAGGACGAGGCGGCAAAGGCGCGGGAGAGCGAGAGATGGCAGCCTCTGTGACACGGCTTTCGGCGCATAAATCGATCGTCATCAAGATCGGATCGGCGCTGCTGGTCGATCGCGAGAGCGGCCTGCGCGCCGACTGGCTCGCCTCGGTGGCGGCCGATATCGCCACCCTCAGCAAGGCCGGCAAGCAGGTGCTGGTCGTCACCTCCGGCGCGATCGCGCTGGGCCGCACCACCTTGCGCCTGCCGCGCGGCGCGCTGAAGCTGGAGGAAAGCCAGGCGGCGGCGGCCTGCGGCCAGATTTCCCTTGCCCGCGCCTGGGAGCAGGCGCTTGGCGCGCACGCCATAACCGCCGGCCAGATCCTGCTCACCCTGTCCGACACCGAGGAACGTCGGCGCTATCTCAATGCGCGCGCCACGCTTTCGACCTTGCTCCGGCTCGGCGCGGTGCCGGTGATCAATGAGAACGACACGATCGCCACTTCCGAGATCCGCTATGGCGACAATGACCGGCTGGCGGCGCGCGTCGCCACCATGATCGGCGCCGATCTGCTGATCCTGCTCTCCGACATCGACGGATTGTACACCGCCCCGCCCCATCTCGACCCCGCCGCCGAATTCGTGCCGCATGTGGCGGCGATCACGCCGCAGATCGAGGCGATGGCCGGTTCCGCCGGCACCGAACTCTCGCGCGGCGGCATGGTCACCAAGATCGCGGCCGGCCGCATCGCGACGGCGGCGGGCACCGCCATGGTCATCGCGTCCGGAAAGCGCCTGCACCCCGTCGCCGCGCTCGCCGCCGGCGAACGCGCCACCTGGTTCGCCGCCAATGGCAACCCGGTGACCGCACGCAAGAAGTGGATATCGGGCCAGTTGGGAGTGGCCGGCTCGATCGTCGTCGACGCGGGCGCGATTTCCGCGCTCGCCAACGGCAAGAGCCTGTTGCCCGCCGGCGTGCGCTCGGTGGAAGGCGATTTCTCGCGCGGCGATGTCGTGCTGGTATGCGGCCCGGACGGTCTGGAGATCGGCCGGGGCATGATCGCCTATGATTCGGGCGACGCGGCCCGCATCGCCGGCCACAGATCGGCCCGCATCGCGGAAATCCTGGGCTTTGCGGGCCGCAGCGAAATGATCCACCGCGACGATCTGGTTATGAAGCCGGTCGCCGCCTCAGAACCGGTGCTGGTCGGGGAGATCGAGAACAATGTCTGAGAATGTCGCAGCACTGCAGGCCGGGGACGTCGCCGAACTGATGTCGGCCATCGGCAGGCGCGCCCGCGCCGCCGCCCGCGCGATCGCCACCGCCAGCGCGCAACGCAAGAATGACGCGCTCGAGGCCATGGCCGATGCGCTGGTCGCCAGCCGGCAGGCCATTCTGGACGCCAACGCCATCGACATGGCCGCGGGAAGCAAGTCCGGGCTGACCGACGCCTTGCTCGACCGGCTGAAGCTGACCGACGCCCGCATCGCCGACATGGCCGCGGGCCTGCGCGCGATCGCCGCCCTGCCCGATCCGGTGAACGAGGTCATCGCCGCCTGGGACCGGCCGAACGGCCTGCATATCGAGCGCGTCCGCACGCCGCTCGGCGTCATCGGCGTCATCTTCGAGAGCCGCCCCAATGTGACGGCGGATGCCGGCGGGCTGTGCCTCAAATCCGGAAACGCCGCCATCCTGCGCGGCGGATCGGATTCCTGGCATTCCACCCGCGCCATTCACGCCTGCCTGTCGAAGGGACTCGAGGCGGCCGGCCTGCCCGCCGACGCCATCCAGATCGTGCCGACCACCGACCGCGCCGCCGTGGGCGAAATGCTGCGCGGGCTGGGCGGCAATATCGACGTCATCGTGCCGCGCGGCGGGCGCAGCCTGGTCGAACGGGTCCAGAACGAGGCGCGCGTTCCCGTCTTTGCGCATCTGGAGGGTCTGTGCCATGTCTATATCGACGCCAGCGCCCGGCTCGACATAGCGATCGAGGTAACCTTGAACTCCAAGATGCGCCGCACCGGCGTCTGCGGATCGGCGGAAACCCTGCTGGTCGACCGCGCCTGTGCGGCGACCCATCTGGTTCCCGTTCTCGACGCGCTTTCAGCGGCCGGATGCGAAATCCGGGGATCACGGGAGGTGTGCGAAGCCTTCCCCGCGGCCATCGCCGCCACCGAAAAGGACTGGGAGACGGAATATCTCGCCCCCATTGTCGCGGTGAAGCTGGTCGACGGCGTCGATGGCGCCATCGACCATATCGGCAAATGGTCGTCCCACCACACCGAGGCGATCATCGCCGAGGATACGGCGGCGGTCGAGAAATTCTTCGCCGAGATCGATTCGGCGATTCTGCTGCACAACGCCTCGACGCAGTTCGCCGATGGCGGCGAGTTCGGCATGGGCGCGGAGATCGGCATCGCCACCGGCAAGATGCATGCGCGCGGCCCGGTCGGGGTGGAGCAATTGACTTCGTTCAACTACCGGGTCCGCGGCAGCGGCCAGATCCGGCCCTGAAGCCGGGGCCGGGAATGACGAAAGCAAGGTGGGACCCGGCTTCGCCTTCTGCGCTGACCCAGGCCCTGAAAATGCCCCATGTCGAGCCGGGAATGCGGATCGGCCTCCTGGGCGGCTCGTTCAATCCCCCGCATGAGGGCCATTTGAACGCCAGCCTGATCGCGCTGTCCCGGCTCGGGCTCGACCGGCTGTGGTGGATCGTCACGCCGGGCAATCCGCTGAAGGACGCCAGCGAGCTCGAGGGCCTGGAGCAGCGCCTGGCGCTCTCGCGGCGCATGGCCAATCATCCCCGGATCGACATCACCGCCTTCGAGGCGCGCTACAAGGTGCGCTACACCCAGGACACGCTCTCTATCGTGCAACGCACGCACCCGCTGGTGGACTTCGTCTGGATCATGGGAGCCGACAATCTGGCGAGCTTCCACCGCTGGCAGAACTGGCGGCGCATCGCCGCCATGATGCCTTTCGCGGTGATCGACCGGCCCGGTTCGACGCTCTCCAGCCGCTCCGCGCCCGCCGCCATCGCCCTGGCGCGCTGGCGCGTCCCCGAATCGCAGGCAAAGAACCTGGCGGCAATGCACCCGCCCGCCTGGGTCTTCCTGCATGGACCGCGCTCGCCGCTTTCATCGAGCGCGATTCGCTCGGCCCGCAAGAAATCCGGCCCGCGGCAAAGTCCTTGAAAAACAGCTCCGGACACCTTCTTCGCAATGTCACCGAATCGGGGCACTGTTGTATTTGCCGCTTTCAGTATACAGTTTAGGGCAAGTGGCTGATGTCACCGGCCGGAGAATGGCCAAGAGCGGCAATAATGCCGTGAAACGCACTGCACAGTGAGGAACAAGCTGACTACAGCGATGCAGACGGGAAGCGCCGGGGGCGCATCCGAACGGACAACGAAGACTGCGCAAAATGCGGTCGGGGCTGTCTTTGAAACAGTGATCGCGAGCCTCGAGGACTCGAAGGCCGAAAATACGATCGCAATCGACATTCAGGGAAAATCGGCGCTCGGCGACCACATGGTCGTGACATCCGGCCGCTCGCACCGCCACGTGGGAGCGATCGTCGACCATTTGCTGCGCGACCTCAAGGACAAGGGGCTCGGCACGCCGCGCGTCGAAGGACTGCCCCATTGCGATTGGGTGCTCGTCGATACCGGCGATGTGATCGTGCATGTCTTCCGCCCGGAAGTGCGCGATTTCTACGCCCTCGAAAAGATGTGGCAGATGCCGGACGCCCGCGAAGTCCACTAGTGGTCCGATCATGACATTTGCATCCCGTTTCAGCAGCATCGAGCGCAAATGTCATGATCTAAAGGACCACTAGCAACTTTCTGATTCTAGTGGAATTTTCGAATTTGACATTTGAGCGACGATGTCGCTGCAAGCGGGACTCAAATGTCAAATTCATTCCACTAGCACTTTTCCAGGAAAGGCGGGGGCGGCTTTTCCGCGCGCAATTGCGCAGGCGCGGTCGGCGGGTTCGCTTCCGCGCCCCGGCTCTGACCGGAGAGACGCCAGACCCCGGGCCAGTTGGATGCAGATCGCCATTCTTGCCGTGGGCCGGATGAAGTCCGGCCCTGAGAGCGAATTGCTCGAACGCTATGTCAAGCGGGCGAACGGCGCAGGCCGGGCGCTCGGCATATCTCGCATCGCCATCCGCGAGACCCCCGAATCGCGAAGCGCCGATACGTCGGCGCGCAAGCAGGACGAGGCGGCGGCGCTGCTCGCCGCCCTTTCGCCCGGAGCGCTTCTCGTGGCGCTGGACGAGCATGGCGAGGACGCGACCAGCCAGGACTTCGCCGCGCTGGTGCGCAAGGCGCTGGACGAAGGCGTCGGCGAACTGGCCTTCGCCATTGGCGGTCCGGACGGGCACGGCGAGGCCATCGCTCGCGCGGCGAGGCGCAGCCTGCGTTTCGGCAGGCTTACCTGGCCGCACCAGATCGTGCGCGTGCTGCTTGCCGAGCAGATCTACCGCTCGATCACGATATTGTCGGGTCACCCCTATCACCGCAACTGATCATGCCGCTTCCCGCCACGCCTCCGCCATGTTCTGCTGCGAGCGTGAGTCGGCGACCACTGACGAATGATTTGCGGGAATGCGGGCTACGGGAGCGCCCGCCTGTTCCGCGATGGCGTGGAAAGAGCCTTTGGCGAAGCGACAAATTATAGCGTGCTGGATCGCTGCCTCCCTGCTGTGCGAGGCTTCCGCGATTGCGCTCGGCGCCTCGCCGCCAGCCCCGCCGGCCGAGGCGCGCCGCGAGCAAACCGCGAAGGAACTGGAGGCGATTCGCAGCCAGATCGATCTGGGCGAGAAGCGCCGGAACGAGCTTTCCGCCGAAATCGACAAGCTGGAGAACGACCGGGCGGGCATCAATCGCAACCTGATCGAGACCTCCGCCCGCGCGCGGGACCTTGGCGCGCGAATCGATCGCGCCGGCGAGAAGCTGGAGACCTTGCGCGACCAGCAGGCCGAAGTGCGCGAATCGCTCAAGGGCAGGCGCGCCGTTCTCGCAGAAGTGATCGGGGCGCTTGAGCGCATGGGCCGCAATCCGCCGCCCGCGCTTCTCGTCTCGCCGCAGGACGCGCTTTCCTCGATCCGCTCCGCGACCCTGCTCGGCGATGTGGTGCCGGAGATCCGCGCCGAGGCCAATGTGCTGATGACCGAGCTCAACGAATTGTTGCGCATTGGCAAGGATATCGACAGCCAGCGCGCCTCCCTCACGAACGATCTGCGCAAGCTCGCGGAGGAGGAGGAACGGCTCAACCTGCTGCTGGCGGAAAAGAAGACCATGACCGCCGCCGCCCGCCAGGAACTGGCCGAGCAGAGCGCGCGCGCCGCGGAGCTCGCGGCCCGGGAAACCAGCCTCACAAAGCTGATCGAGCGTCTCGAGAGCCAGCTGAAGTCCGCCCGGGACGCGGCGGAAGCAGCGCGCAAGGCGGAGGCCGAACGCAAGCGGCGCGAGGCCGAGGCCGTCGCCAATGCCCACAAGGAACTGGCCAAGCCCGATTTCTCCGATTCCGCCCGCATCGCGCCGGCCATGGATTTCGCCGAGGCGCAGGGCCTGCTTCCGCGGCCGGTCGACGGCGTGGTGGTCCGCCCCTTCGGCGAGGCCGACAAGCTGGGCGGGCCGGCGGCCGGCATCTCGCTGGCGACGCGCGTCGATGCGCGGGTGACCTCCCCATGCGACGGCTGGGTGGTCTATGCCGGTCCCTTCCGTTCCTACGGCCAGCTATTGATACTTAACGCCGGCAGCGGCTATCATGTCGTTCTGGCTGGAATGGAACGGATCGACGTCCAGCTGGGCCAGTTCGTGCTGGCGGGAGAGCCGGTTGCCGTCATGGGATCGCGAAGAATTGCGAGCGCTCAGGCAATTGGCGTCGAATCGGCACGGCCTGTGCTCTATGTGGAATTTCGCAAGGATGGTAAGTCAATCGATCCGTCGCCATGGTGGGCGGACACTAGCTCGAAGAGAGTCGCCGATGATACGTAAGATTACACTCCTTTTCGCCGGCGCCGTCCTTGGCGCAACGTCGATGATCGCCCTCACGGCGGGCTTGTCCCTGCCGGGCGCGGCCAATGCGGCCGGCGCATCGACCTACCAGCAGCTCGGAATCTTCGGCGACATTTTCGAGCGCGTGCGGTCCCAATACGTAACAGAGCCGCAGGATGACAAGCTGATCGAGGCCGCGATCAACGGCATGTTGAGCTCGCTCGATCCGCATTCCTCCTATCTCAATCCCAAGGATTTCGCCGACATGCGCGTGCAGACGCGCGGCGAGTTCGGCGGTCTGGGCATCGAGGTCACCATGGAGGACGAACTGGTGAAGGTCGTCTCCCCGATCGACGACACCCCGGCGGCTCGCGCCGGCGTTCTCGCCGGAGACAAGATCGCCAAGATCGACGGCGAGGCTGTTCGCGGCCTGACGCTGGCCCAGGCGGTTGAAAAGATGCGCGGGCCGGTCAATACCCCGATCGTGCTTTCCATCGCCCGCGAAGGCGCGGACAAGCTGATCGACATCACCATCGTTCGCGACGTGATCAAGGTCCAGGCGGTGAAGTCGCGGGTCGAGGGCGACGATGTCGGCTATCTGAAGGTGACCAGTTTCACCGAGCAGACCTATGACAACCTGGAAGCCGCGATCAAGAAGATCCGCCAGAAGATCGGCGAGGACAAGATCAAGGGCTATGTCCTCGATCTGCGCCTCAATCCCGGCGGCCTGCTCGACCAGGCGGTCAGCGTTTCCGACACCTTCCTGGATCGCGGCGAGATCGTCTCCACCCGCGGCCGCAACGCCAGCGAGACCATCCGCTACTCGGCCCGACCGGGCGACCTGACCGACGGCAAGCCGCTGATCGTCCTGGTCAATGGCGGCTCGGCCAGCGCCTCGGAAATCGTTGCCGGAGCGCTGCAGGATCACAAGCGCGCGACCATTCTGGGCACCCGCTCGTTTGGCAAGGGATCGGTTCAGACCATCATCCCGCTTGGCGCCAATGGCGCGTTGCGGCTGACGACGGCGCTCTACTACACGCCATCGGGCCGCTCGATCCAGGCCAAGGGCATCGAGCCGGACATCAAGGTGGACCAGCCGCTGCCGGACGACCTGAAGGGCAAGATCGAGGCGCGCGGCGAATCCGGCCTTCGCGGTCATATCACCGGCGCCGAGGAAGACGATCAGGGCTCGGGATCGACCGCCTATGTGCCGCCGGATCCCAAGGACGACATCCAGCTCAACTATGCGCTCGATCTCATTCGCGGCGTGAAGATGAGCGCGGCGTTCCCGCCGGACGCCAGCAAGGCGCTGCCGAACTGATCGCGGCCGGGCGGCCCCGCCCGGCGGCATGGACGACAACCCGACCGGGAGGAGATTGCTCCTCCCGGTTTCGATTCCGGGAGTTCCAATTGCGAGCACCGCTCCGGCGTTTGCGTCATGGATGACGAACTCTACAAACCGCTCGGCCTGCAAAATCCGGTTGCCCGCAGGCGGAGCGGCCTCGCCCTTGCCGCTCTCTCTCTGGCCGCGCTCGCGGTGGCTGGCGTCGGCTTCTCCTGGTACCGGGGCTATTTCGACCCGGCGGTGCCCGAGCCGCAAATCGCGGACGCCGGAACCGCCGCGACCGCGCAGGCGCCGGCCGCCCAGCCAAAGCCAGTACCGATCACGCCAACGATAAGACCCTCCGTATTGCCCGAAACGCCCGATGCGCCGCCGCTTGCCGAGGTCGAGCCCCAGGGCAGGCTGGAGCCTGTCCCCCCGCCCGCCCCGATTCGCCGGCAGGAGAGCGGCCTCGCCCATCTGCCCGATCCCGCGCTGGTTGAGCGCGGCGCGACCGGCGTCATCCCCCGCCGCGGGCCGGACGGGGCGCGACCGATGGATGTCTATTCCCGCCCGCCCGATACCGAGGGAAATTTCGGCGTCGCCCGCGTCGTCATCATCGTCGGCGGCCTGGGAATCTCGCAAACCAGCACGCAGCAGGCGGTCAAGCAATTGCCCGGCGCGGTGACGCTGGCCTTCGCCCCCTATGGCAATTCGCTGGCTCGCTGGATGCAGGCGGCGCGGCAATCCGGCCACGAATTGCTGCTGCAGCTTCCGCTGGAGCCCTTCGACTATCCGCGCAACGACCCCGGCCCGCATACGCTCAAGACCGGCGTTTCGCCGGTCGAGAATCTCGCCGACCTGCACTGGGCGATGAGCCGCCTCACCAATTATGTCGGCGTCATCAATTTCCTGGGCGGCAAGTTCCTGACCGACGAGAGCGCGATGAAGCCGGTCTTCGACCAACTGGCCGAGCGCGGCCTGCTGTTCGTCGACGACGGCTCCCTGCGCAACACTGCCAGCGGCGATGTCGCCAAGGCCTCCCTGTTGCCCTATGCCCGGGTCGACGTCCTGATCGACGCGGTCCGCACCCGGCAGGAAATTGCCCGCCAGCTTTCGCAATTGAGCGAACAGGCCAAGCGCACGGGCCTTGCCATCGGCATGGCCAATGCCTTTCCCGAGACGATCGAGATGATCGCCAGCTATGCCGCTCAGGCCTCCAGGCTCGGCATCGAGATCACGCCTGTCTCCGCGATCGTCCGCGACCCTGAAAGGAAATCCCGTTGAGCAAGCCGATCGACCGTGAATCCCTGCCCTACCGCAAATGCGCCGGCGCGCTGGTCCTGAACAGGCAGGGGCTGGTGTTCGCCGGGCGCCGCAAGACCCAGCCCGGCGATGAACTGACCGGCTCGGCGCATCTGTGGCAGATGCCGCAAGGCGGCATCGACAAGGACGAGAAGGCCGAACCGGCGGCGCGGCGCGAATTGTGGGAGGAAACCGGCATCCGCTCGGTTTCGCTGCTGGCCGAGGCGCCGGACTGGATCGCCTATGACTTGCCGGACGACCTGCTGGGCGTCGCCCTGAAGGGCCGGTTCCGCGGCCAGAAGCAGAAATGGTTCGCATACCGCTTCGAGGGCGATGAAAGCGAGATCGCCATCGACCCGCCGCCGCAGGGCAATGCAGCCGAGTTCGACCGCTGGGAATGGGTGCCGATGCACAAGCTCCCCGAACTGATCGTGCCGTTCAAGCGCAAGGTCTATGAGGAGGTCGTCGCCGCCTTTCGCCATCTGGTCGATTGATTTGGCATGAGACCCTGCGACGGATCCTTCTTGCCGCCGTCGCGCTCGTTCTCCTTCTGCCGGCCATGAACGCGAGCGCCGCAGAGCGGGAAGTGAACGCCGGCGGTTTCCCGGCCACGATCGCCCGCGAGTCTCTGCCCGGGCCACTGGCCGTGATCGTCGCGGGATCTGGTCCGACAAACCGCGACGGCGACAACACCCTCGGCGTTACCGCCGGCTATCTGCGCAAGCTTGCGACTGCGCTCGCCCGGCGCGGCGTCGCCAGCCTGCGCTACGACAAGCGCGGCATTCCGGGCAGCGCGCCCTTGGCGTCCGAGGCTGACGTCGCCTTCGATACTTATGTCGATGACCTGAGGACGGTGCTCCACTGGGCGACGGCTCGGTTTCCGGACCGCCCGCTCGTTCTCGTCGGGCACAGCGAGGGCGGGCTTGTGGCGCTGCAGGCCGCCGCCCTCGGCGGATCGCAAACCCTGGCCGGGCTTGTACTGCTGGAGACGCCGGGTCGTCCGTTTGGCGATCTGCTGCGCGAACAATTGTCCCCGCTGCCCCAGCCCCTGCTGGGCGACGCCCTGGCGATCCTCGCCGCGCTGGAAGCCGGGCGCCCGGCGGGCAGGATTCCGCCGGCGCTCTCCGGCCTGTTCCGTCCCTCGGTTCAACCCTTCCTGACTTCCCTGCTCGCGATTCGTCCAGCCGCGATCCTCGGCGCGCTCGAACTGCCCGTATTGGTCGTCGGCGGTGGCGCAGACCTCCAGGTCGGCCGTTCCGATTTCGACGCGCTGGCCGCCGCGCGGTCGGATGTGCAGGCAGTCTGGTTCGCCGGGATGAACCACGTGCTGACGGGCGCTTCGGGCGAGCGCACGCAAAACCTGGCGACCTATGCCGATCCCGGCGCCGTGTTGATGCCGGGGCTGGCGGACGCCATCGCCAGCTTCGCGCGGCGCGCGGGCAAATAGCCGCAAGCCGCGGAAGAGTGCCGCGGTTCACGCCGGAAGGCGCTGCGCCTTCCCTAGCGTGCCGCGAATCGCTACGGTGGGCTTGCGCGACCCCAACAAGAGTTCCCCGGTGCTTTGTAATCGCCTGACCATACGCCATTCGAGCGAAGCGGACGCGGCAGCGATCGCCATCGTGGTGACAAATGCTTTCGGACAGCCGCAGGAGGCGGATCTGGCGCTTGCGCTCATCGCCGCACCGGAACGCACCATTTCGCTCGTCGCCGAGTGCAATGGCCGCATTGTCGGTCATGTCCTGCTGACGGAGATCGGGGCGCCGACGAGGGCGGTGGCGCTGGCCCCTCTGGCGGTCGAGCCGGAATTTCGCGAGATGCAGATCGGCGTCGCGCTGGTGCGCGAGGGATTGGCCCAGGCCGCCGGCGAGGGCTACCAGGCCGCCTTCGTGCTAGGGCGAAACGCTTATTACGAGCGCTTCGGCTTCCGCAGCCCGCTTGCCGACAGTTTTGACGTGCCGTGGCAGGGCGCGCAGTTCATGGCGCTCGAACTGACGCCCGGCGCATTGGCGGGCAAGAGCGGTGCGCTGGTCTATCCGGATGCGTTTTTCGCCTGATCTCCGACCCGGGACGTTCGAAACGATGGCGGCCGTTGCCGCTTTTCACCGGACCCGCAAATGAAAATACCGGGCGCTTGGCCCGGCATTGTGGAATTCGCGGTGCGCTCGAACAACTACGCAGGCAGGATAGCCCCGTGCAGCGTCGTCAGTTGATGCAGATATTCTTCCGCCCTGCTGCGCGAATGATGATCGTCCGCGTCGTTCACATCCTCGCGCGCCGCCTTGATGCGCTCTTCGATGTCGGCGCGATTGATCTCGGCGACGCGAACCGCCGATGCCGCAAGAATGGTGCAGGTCTCGGGCAGGATGTCGGCAAAGCCGCCGAACACCACATAGCCTTCGCTGCCGCCGCCGGGACGGGTAACCGTCACCACGCCCGGACGCAGGGTCGTCATGGTCGGCGCATGCTCCGCCATGACGGTCATGTCGCCTTCGGAGCCGGGAATGGCCACCGCCTCCACATCCTCGGAAACGAGAAGCCGCTCGGGCGAAACCAGTTCGAACTTGAATGCTTTGGCCATCGATATCCAGTGCTCCTGCATGGGCAGGCGGTCAACCGAACCGCCTCACGCACGCTGCCGGCCACACTGCTCCCTGTTCCTGTTCGCGCCTCGCCCGGTCAGGCCGCTTCCGCTGCCAGACGCTGGGCCTTCTCGACAGCTTCCTCGATCGTGCCGACCATGTAGAAGGCCGCTTCCGGAAGGTGGTCGTATTCGCCGGCGACAAGACCCTTGAAGCCCTTGATGGTGTCGGCCAGCGCCACCAGCTTGCCCGGCGAACCGGTGAACACCTCGGCCACGAAGAAGGGCTGCGACAGGAAGCGCTCGATCTTGCGGGCGCGGGCAACGGCGATCTTGTCCTCTTCGGACAGCTCGTCCATGCCCAGGATCGCGATGATATCCTGCAGCGCCTTGTAACGCTGCAGGATTTCCTGCACGCGGCGCGCCGTCTGGTAGTGCTCGTCGCCCACGACCTGCGGGTCGAGAATGCGCGAGGTGGAGTCGAGCGGGTCGACCGCCGGATAGATGCCCTTTTCCGCGATCGAGCGCGAAAGCACCGTCGTCGCGTCAAGGTGGGCGAAGGTGGAGGCCGGCGCCGGGTCGGTCATGTCGTCGGCAGGGACGTAAACGGCCTGAACCGAGGTGACCGAACCCTTGGTCGTGGTGGTGATGCGCTCCTGCATGGCGCCCATGTCGGTGCCAAGCGTCGGCTGATAGCCCACCGCCGAGGGAATACGGCCCAGAAGCGCCGAAAGCTCGGAACCCGCCTGCGTGAAGCGGAAAATGTTGTCGACGAAGAACAGAACGTCCTGACCCTGATCGCGGAAATGCTCGGCGATCGTCAGGCCGGTCAGCGCAACGCGGGCGCGCGCCCCGGGAGGCTCGTTCATCTGGCCGAACACGAGGCTGCACTTGGAGCCCTCGGTCGAGCCCGATTCATGCGGGTCCTTGTTGACGCCCGATTCGATCATCTCGTGATAGAGATCGTTGCCCTCGCGGGTGCGCTCGCCGACGCCGGCGAATACCGAATAGCCGCCATGCGCCTTCGCGATGTTGTTGATCAGCTCCTGGATGAGAACCGTCTTGCCGACGCCCGCACCGCCGAACAGGCCGATCTTGCCGCCGCGCGCATAGGGCGCGAGCAGATCGACGACCTTGATGCCCGTTTCCAGGATTTCAGCTTCGGTCGACTGCTCGACAAAGGACGGCGCCGGCTGATGGATGACGCGACGCGCGGTGGTCTTGACCGGGCCGGCTTCGTCGATCGGCTCGCCGATGACATTGATGATGCGTCCCAGCGTTTCCTCGCCGACGGGAACCGAGATCGGCTCGCCCGTGTCGCGCACCGCCTGACCGCGGACCAGACCTTCGGTCGCGTCCATCGCGATCGAGCGAACGGTGTTCTCGCCGAGATGCTGGGCGACTTCGAGAACCAGCCGCTGGCCGTTATTGATCGTCTCGAGCGCGTTCAGGATCTGCGGCAGTTCGCCGACGAACTGGACGTCGACGACGGCGCCGATAACCTGCGCGATCTTGCCGGTCGCGCCCTCGCCCAGCGTCGCCGCTGTCTTCGTGGTTGGAGCATTGTCCATCGTCTGATTCTCCTGGACCCTCAGAGCGCCTCGGCGCCCGAAATAATTTCAATCAGTTCCTTGGTGATCTGGGCCTGCCGCTGGCGGTTATAGCTCAACGTCAGCTTGTCGATCATCTCGCCGGCATTGCGTGTCGCATTATCCATTGCCGACATTTTCGCGCCCATCTCGCCGGCGAGATTCTCGAGCAGCGCCCGGAAAATCTGCACCGCGATGTTGCGCGGAATGAGGTCGCCGAGCAGCGTGCCCACATCGGGCTCGTACTCGTAGGCCGCGGCCGAAGAATCGGCCTTGGCCTCGCCATCCGCCGCCGGGATCAGCTGCTGCGCCGTGGGAATCTGCGCAATCACCGAGCGGAACCGCGCATAGATCAGCGTGCAGACATCGAACTCGCCGGCATTGAACATGCCGATCACCTTCTCGGCGATCGTCTCGGCGTTCTCGAAGCGAAGCTGCTTCACCTCGCGCAGGTCGACGCGGTCGACGATGTTCGCGCCGAATTCGCGACGCAGCTGATCAAATCCCTTGCGCCCGACGGTAATGATCTTGACCGTCTTGCCCTGCGACAGAAGCTTGCGTGCATGATCGCGCGCCAGGCGTGCGATCGAGGAGTTGAAGCCGCCGCACAGGCCGCGCTCGGCGGTGCAGACCACAAGCAGATGCGTCTGGTCCGACCCCGTGCCCGTCATCAGGCGGGGCGCTTCCTCGCCGCCGACATTGGCCGCGACATTCGCCAGCACGCTCGCCATACGTTCCGAATACGGACGCGCGGCCTCGGCTGCTTCCTGCGCACGGCGAAGCTTCGCCGCCGCGACCATCTGCATGGCCTTGGTGATCTTCTGCGTCGCCTTTACTGAGGCGATGCGAACTTTCAGGTCCTTGAGGCTGGCCATGTCGACCCCTGGCTATCCTTCGTTCCGGCGTTTGCGTCAGGCGAAGTTCTTGGAGAAGCCGTCGATCGCGGCCTTCAGGCGATCGCGGATTCCATCCGTGAGCTGCTGCTCCTTGCGGATGTCGTCCAGCAGATCCTTGTGGTCGGAATTCAGCACCGACAACAGGCCCTGCTCGAACTTGCCGACCTGCGAGACCGCCAGCTTGTCGAGATAGCCGTTCACGCCGGCGAAGATCACCGCAACCTGCTCCTCGGTGCGCAGCGGCGAGAATTGCGGCTGCTTGAGAAGCTCGGTAAGGCGCGCGCCACGATTGAGCAGGCGCTGGGTGGAGGCGTCGAGGTCCGATCCGAACTGCGCGAACGCGGCCATCTCGCGATACTGGGCGAGCTCGCCCTTGATCGAGCCGGCGACCTGCTTCATCGCCTTGATCTGCGCCGAGGAGCCGACGCGGCTGACCGAAAGTCCGACATTCACCGCGGGACGAATGCCCTGGTAGAACAGGTTGGTCTCAAGGAAGATCTGCCCGTCGGTGATCGAGATCACATTGGTCGGGATATAGGCGGAAACGTCGTTCGCCTGCGTCTCGATGACCGGCAAGGCGGTGAGCGAACCAAGACCATTGTCCTCGTTCATCTTCGCCGCGCGTTCCAGCAGGCGCGAGTGCAGGTAGAAAACGTCGCCGGGATAGGCTTCGCGTCCCGGCGGACGACGCAGCAGCAGCGACATCTGGCGATAGGCGACGGCCTGCTTGGACAGATCGTCATAGCCGATCAGCGCATGCATGCCGTTGTCGCGGAAATATTCGCCCATGGTGCAGCCGGCGAACGGCGCCAGATACTGCATCGGCGCGGGATCGGATGCGGTCGCCGCGACGATGATGGAATATTCCAGCGCGCCGCGCTCTTCAAGCATCTTCACGAACTGCGCCACGGTCGAGCGTTTCTGACCAACCGCGACATAGACGCAGTACAGCTTCTTGGACTCATCGCCCGAGGCGTTGATCGTCTTCTGGTTCAGGAAGGTGTCGAGAATGATCGCGGTCTTGCCGGTCTGGCGGTCGCCGATCACCAGCTCGCGCTGGCCGCGGCCGATCGGGATCAGCGCGTCGATTGCCTTGAGGCCAGTGGACATCGGCTCGTGCACGCTCTTGCGCGGGATGATGCCCGGCGCCTTCACGTCCACGCGCATGCGCTCGGTGTGCTCGATCGGGCCCTTGCCGTCGATCGGGTTGCCCAGCGCGTCGACGACGCGGCCCAGCAGGCCCTTGCCGACGGGGACGTCGACGATCGAACCGGTCCGCTTGACCGTGTCGCCTTCCTTGATGTCGCGGTCATCGCCGAAGATGACGACGCCGACATTGTCGGTTTCCAGGTTCAGCGCCATGCCGGCGATCCCGCCAGGGAACTCGACAAGCTCACCGGCCTGCACATTGTCCAGGCCATAGACGCGGGCAATGCCGTCGCCAACCGCCAGAACCTGCCCGATCTCCGAGACCTCGGCTTCCTTGCCGAAATTCCTGATCTGGTCTTTGAGGATTGCGGAAATTTCCGCGGCGCGAATGTCCATTAGCCGACCTCTTTGAGCGCGAGCTTGAGGGAGGAGAGTTTGGTGCGGAGCGACGTGTCGATCTGGCGCGAGCCAACCTTCACGATCATTCCACCCAAGATCGACGGATCGACGACCTCATGGATCGCCACATCCTTGTTCATGGCGCTCTTCAGCGCCGTCTTCAGTTCTTCGTGCTGCGCGTCGCTCAGCTTGCCGGCGACCGTCACTTCCGCCGTCGCTTCACCGCGATGGGCGGCGGCGAGCTTGCGGAATTCCGACAGCATGTCCGTCATCGCGAACAGGCGGCGGTTGCGCGCAACCACCCGGATGAAATTGCCGACCAGGCCGGCGATCCCGGCCTTGTCGAGCACGGCCGAAATGGCGCGCAACTGCTCTTCGGTGGAAAATACCGGCGAGCGCACCAGACGCATCAGATCGTCGCTGTCCTGCAGCATGGCGTCAAAGCGCTTCAGATCGCCCTCGACGGCATCGATGGCGCCTTCTTCGCGCGCCAGTTCAAACAGCGAGGACGCATATCGCGCTGCAATTCCCGACATTGGCGAGGCGGATTTGGCCACGTTCGCAATTTCTTTCGATACGGTCTTCGACCGACCCTAGCCGCCTTTCGGCTGCGCAGTGGTAAGCCTTTGACCTGTTGGATTGTTTTGACGACAAACAGCAAGGGTGAACCCAAGCGCTCGCCACGGTCGTTGGCCGTCTAGCACAAGGGATTGCGACTCGCAATACGAGCCGGCCAGCCTTTTGTCACAAGTTTGGCCCTCTTGTGGCGGTTTGGCCGCAATTACAGATAGCCCAGTCCGTAGGCCAGCGGCGCGGCGGCCAAAACGGCCTCCACAATCAGCAACATGCCGTTTCGCAGGGTGAAGCCCCGGTCGAGCGCGACGGAGACGATCCGCCCCGCCGCCGTCACCAGCCAGCCCGCTCCGAGCGCCATGTAGACCAGCGGCTGGGCCAGCATGATCGCCATCGCGCCGACGCCGATCAGGAAGCCCGCGACCGTGGCCCGCCCGGTCGCGCCGCCCTCGCTCCGGCCGGAGGCGCCCGTGAGGCCAAGGGCATTGAGCGCCAGCCGAGGAAACAGCAGCGCCAGCACGCCGATGGCGATGGTTGCGCAGGCCGCAAGGAATGCCACCCACTCGCCCTGGGTAATGGGGAAATAGAACTCGAATTGCGGCATGGAAAAGCTTCCGGTTTCGCGCTGCGGTCTGCCAACCCATCAAGAATACCCCGCCCGCGGGCGCGTCAATGCCCCAGGGGCGGCGGCCTACAAAAAACTCTGCGGATCGATGTCGATTTGCACTTTCACGCTGCCGCGCTCCTTCGGCCCCGCCGCCAGCATCGCCCGCAGGAACGCCTGCATGTCGGAGCGGCGCTCGCCATGCGCCAGCAGCCGCATGCGGTGGCGGCCGCGAATCAGCGCCAGCGGCGCCTCCGCCGGCCCCAATATGGCGATGTCGGGCGCGGCGGGCGCGGCGCGGCGCAAGGCCCGCGCGTGGCTTTCCGCCTCCGCGCGCGTGGCGGCCGAGACGATGATGCTGGTGAGCCTTCCGAAGGGCGGCAGGCCCGAGGCGCGGCGCGAATCGATCTCGCGCTCGTAGAAGCGCTCGCCGTCGCCGCTGGCGATCGCCGCGATTACCGGATGCTGCGGCTGCCAGGTCTGCAGATGGCCGGCGCTCTTGCGTCCGGTGCGCCCGGCGCGGCCGGTGACCTGGGACAGAAGCTGGAAGGTGCGCTCGGCGGCGCGCGGATCGCCATTGGCCAGGCCGAGATCGGCGTCGACCACCCCGACGCAGGTCATTTTCGGGAAATTGTGCCCCTTGGCCACCAATTGCGTGCCGATCACGATATCGGCCTCGCCTCTCGCCACCGCTTCCAGTTCCAGGCGAAGCCGCTTCACCCCGCCCGCCAGGTCGGAAGACAGCACCACGGTCGCCGCATCGGGAAAGAGATCGACCACCTCCTCCGCCAGCCGCTCCACACCCGGCCCGCAGGCGACCAGATGGTCGAGCGCGCCGCATTGCGGGCAGGCCTCGGGGGTCGGCTCGTTGTGCCCGCAATGATGGCAGAGCAATTGCCGGCGAAACCGGTGCTCCACCAGCCAGGCCGAGCAATCGGGGCATTGGAAGCGATGCCCGCACACCCGGCACAGCGTCAGCGGCGCATAGCCGCGGCGATTGAGGAACAACAGGGATTGCTCGCCCCGCTTCAACGTCTCGCCGACGGCGCGCGCCAGCACCGGCGAGATGAAGCGGCCCGATCGCGGCGGATCGCGGCGCATGTCGATGACATGGATGTCGGGCAGGACGGCCTCGCCGAACCGGTCGGCCAGGCGCACGCGGCCATAGCGTCCGGCATCGGCATTGACCCGCGTCTCGATCGAAGGCGTCGCCGAGGCCAGCACCACCGGAAAATCGCCGATCTGCGCGCGCTTAACCGCCATGTCGCGGGCATTGTAGAACACCCGCTCCTCCTGCTTGTATGCGGGGTCGTGCTCCTCGTCGACGACGATCAGCCCGAGATCGCGGAAGGGCAGGAACAGCGCCGAGCGCGCGCCCGCCACCACCCGCACCTCGCCGGTTCCCGCCTGCCGCCAGGCCTGCTCGCGCCGCCGCGGCGGAACGTCGGAATGCCACTCGGCCGGCCGCGCCCCGAATCGCTGCTCGAAGCGCTCGATGAACGCCGAGGTGAGCGCGATTTCCGGCAACAGAATCAGCACCTGCCGGCCCGCCTGCAGCGCCGCCGCCACCGCCTCGAAATAGACCTCGGTCTTGCCCGATCCGGTTACCCCGTCGAGCAGCGTCACCGCGAAGCCGCCGCCGGCGACCGACTGTCGCAGCGTGTCGGCGGCCAGCGTCTGCTGGGCGTCGAGTTCGGCGCGCGCGAAATCGGGGTCGGGAAGCGGCACCAGCCGGGCCGGCGGCAATTCCACCGTCTCCAGGGTTCCGAGCTTGACGAGGCCCTCGACCACCGAAGGCGTGACGCCGGCGGCATGCGCCAGCCCCGATTTCGACCATGCGACGCCGTCGCGCGCCAGGGCGAGGACGGATTTGCGCGCGCCCGTCAGCCGCTCCGGCTCAACCCCGCAATAGCGCAGGCCGATGCCCGGCGCGGGCGGCTCGAACGCTTCGGGCGCGCGAAGCGCCATGCGCGCCACCATGCCGGGCGGCGACAGCGTATAGGCGGCGACCCAGTCGATGAATTCGCGCATCGCCCGGTCGAGCGGCGGGCAGTCGAAGCGGCGGGTCACCATGCGCAGCTTTGCCGGATCGACGGTGTGCTCGCCGCCCTCCCAGACAATGCCGGCGACCTGGCGCGGCCCGAGCGGGACCTGGACGATGTCGCCGGGGGCCAGCGTCATGCCCTGCGGCACGCCATAGCTATAGGGTTTGCCGGCGGGAATGGGCAGCAGCACGCCGACCGTCTCGACCCCGGCCGACCCGAACACGGCATTCATCGCGCGGTTTCAATCGATTTGGCCGGGGGCGCGGTTCTAAGCATTTGCCGCCGCGCGGTTTGCCTTGGACCCGACCTTGATGTATTGCCTGCACAGATTTTCAACCGCGCGCGCGAGACGGAAACCCATCATGAAATTCTTTGTCGACACAGCCGAAACCTCCGAAATCCGCGAGCTCAACGATATGGGCATGCTGGACGGGGTTACCACCAATCCCTCTCTGATCGCAAAATCCGGCCGCAACATTCTCGAGGTCACCAAGGAAATCTGCGACATTGTCGAAGGTCCGGTCTCCGCAGAGGTCACCGCCACCGATTTCGACGGCATGATGCGCGAAGCCGCGATTCTCTCGAAGATCGCCGACAATATCTGCATCAAGGTGCCGCTTACCCCGGACGGCCTCAAGGCCTGCCGCATGCTCACCGAGGACGGCCGGCAGGTCAACGTCACTTTGTGCTTCTCCGCCAATCAGGCATTGCTCGCCGCCAAGGCAGGCGCCACCTTCATCTCGCCCTTCATCGGCCGGCTTGACGACACGGGCCTGGAGGGCATGGAGCTGATCTCCGAGATTCGCACCATCTACGACAATTACGGCTTCGAGACGCAGATTCTCGCGGCTTCGATTCGCACGGTGAATCACGTCAAGCAGGCCGCGATGATCGGTTCCGACGTCGCCACGGTGCCGCCGGCGATCCTCAAGGCGCTTTTCAAGCACCCGCTCACCGACAAGGGCCTGGAGGCCTTCCTGGCCGATTGGGCCAAGACCGGCCAGAAGATCGTCTGAGCCCCTGGCGCCGGTTTACCCGGCGCTAAGCATGCCGGTTCATCATGCCGGCGGAAATGTCTCCGCCGGAAATGACCATGACCCAGCAAGCGCCACTCGTCACCGCGACCCCTGAACTGGCCGAGCACAGCCGGAAATGGCTGGTGCACCTGGCGGCCGAACGCCGGTTGGCGGCGAACACGGTCGAGGCCTATGAGCGGGACCTGCGCCAGTTCCTGGCGTTCCTCACCCGCCATGTCGGCCATCCGGCCGGAATTGCCGATTTCGCTGATCTGAGGCCGTTGGACATGCGCGGCTTTCTCGCCGAGCGTCGCCGGCAGGGAGCCGGAGCCCGCTCGCTCGGGCGCGGAATGGCCGGCATCCGCTCCTTCGTGCGGTTTCTCGAGCGCCAGGGCCTTGCCTCCTCCGCCGGTCTGGCGGCGACGCGCACGCCGCGCCAGCCAAAAACCCTGCCAAAGCCGCTGACCGCCGCGCAAGCCGTGCGGGTCGCCAATGGCGGCGACAGCCTGCAGGAGGAGGCGTGGATCGCGGCGCGCGACACGGCGATCTTCTCGCTCCTCTATGGCTGCGGGCTGCGCATCGGCGAGGCGCTGTCCCTGACCCCGGCAATGCTGTCGGGGGCCGATTCGGGCGCGCTGCGTGTCACCGGCAAGGGAGGCAAGACGCGCCTCGCGCCGGTGCTGGGCGCGGTCGCCGAGGCGATTAAGACCTATCGCGGCCTCTGCCCGTGGCCCCTTTTGCCGCACGAACCGCTCTTCAGGGGCGCAAAGGGCGGC
>JAUIBM010000327.1 GCA_030428345.1 Alphaproteobacteria bacterium
GCATCCTGCTTTGGGCCGATCCCGCCCTTGCCGCCGGTTACGGCCGGAACTCGACCCTCTGCGGCGCCTCGGGCGTCGAATTGTGCGAGCCGCTTTCCTTCAAGGGGCGGATGGGATCGGGACTGCCCGGCGGACGGCAGGGATACGCCGACGCCTCGCTTGCCACAACTCAGGACTGGCGCAAATACGAGCTGACCTATCGAGTCTGGGGACGCTCGATATACAATCCCGATTGCGACGAGCATGCTTGGCGGCGCTATTTTTCCTCCGTCTTCGGGGAGGCCGGAGAGGACTGCGCCGATGCGATTGCCCATGCCAGCCGGATATTGCCCTTCATAACGCTCGTCCACACGCCGACCGCCTCCAACAATTCGTATTGGCCCGAACTGTACGAGAACATGTCGATCGTGAACGAGGCGCCGCACCTGCCCTATGGCTATGAGCTCGAAAAGCCGGCCCGCTTCGGCACGGTCAGCGCCTGCGATCCGCAGTTGTTCCTGTCTCCGCGCGATTTCGCCGATTGCCTGTTCCGCGGCGCGAGCATTCGCAGGATTTCGCCCCTCACCTGCGCCAATCGGCTCGATGCGATCGCGACGCGGGCGCTGGAGGCCATAGCTTCCGCCGCCAGACGCCCGGCCAACCAGGAGACCGAATTCCGCAGACTTGCGGTCGACGTCACCATTCAGGGCGCGATTGGAAAGTTCTTCGCCGAGAAGATTCGCGCGACCGTGCTGTGGGAACTCTTCCGGCTGAACGCGGACCCGGCGGCGGCGGGCGCGGCAATCGAGCATTACGTTAGGGCGCACGAGGCCTGGAAACTCGCCGCCGAGGCGTGCCGCGATGTCTATCGGCCGGACCTCACCTACGGGCCGCACAGCTGGCTTCGCGGCCGCTGGGACGACCGGCTTCCCGCGATCGACCGCGACATTGCCGACATGAGGGCAATCGCCGCACTGCCCGCCGTTGCGCCAAGCGCGACCGGCTCCGGCGCGGCCGACGCACTCCGGCGCATCGAGGCATGGTCCTCATCGCAGCGCATCGCACTGGAACACGCCCCGCCGGAGCATTTCACCCGCAACAGGGACATCGAACTCTCGGTAAGCGACGATCGGACCGGGAGCGCGACGCTGCACTACCGGCATCTCAATCAGGCCGAGGCCTGGCAATCGACGCCAATGCGCGCGATCGGCGGCCGGCAGACCGGCGTCATTCCCGCCGCCTACACCGACACGCCCTACCCGCTGCAATATTACTTCGAGGTCGAGGAGGCGGATTGCTCACAATTGTGCCCCGGGCTTGCCGACGATCTGTCCAACCAGCCCTACTGGGTCCTCCGCCAGCAGAGCGGCGAGGCCTGACCGCCGCGACCCGGTTTCGATGACTCAGCAACCGGGAAACGCGCTCCGCCTTGAATTTCCTTCGTATTCGAGGCAAGCCTTGCGGAACACAAGCGGAACATGTAAGTATGTTCGTGATTTGTACCGGCTGATTCTGAAGCGACCCCCAATCTCGATCGCTTCGGACTGCGCGGAGGGAAAACGCCATGTTGACGCGGAAACAACAGGAATTGCTGCTGCTGATCAGTCGCCGGCTGCAGGAAGACGGCGTGCCGCCTTCCTTCGACGAGATGAAGGATGCGCTTAACCTGAAATCGAAATCCGGCATTCACCGGCTGATCACGGCCCTTGAGGAGCGCGGCTTCATCAAGCGCCTTCCCAACCGCGCCCGGGCGCTGGAGGTGATCCGGCTGCCGGACGCCTTTGCGAGCCAGCCCGCGGCCGCTGAGACGACAAAGGCTTCGCCGCCGCCGCGCGCCCGCGGTTTCTCGCCGAGCGTCATCGAGGGCGATCTTTCCCGCAAGCCCGCGCCCCGGCGCGCCGAGGATGACGGCGAAATCTCCGTTTCGATCCCGGTAATGGGCAGGATCGCGGCCGGCGTGCCCATTTCCGCGATCCAGGATCACAGCCATAATGTCGCCGTCCCCCCGGACATGATCGGTTTCGGGCGGCATTTCGCCCTGTCGGTCAGCGGCGACTCCATGATCGAGGCCGGCATTTTCGACGGCGATACCGTCATCATCCGCGAGACGAACAGCGCCGACGCCGGCGATATCGTGGTTGCGCTGGTCGATGAGGAGGAGGCGACGCTGAAGCGGCTTCGCCGGCGCGGCAATTCGATCGCGCTCGAGGCAGCCAATCCGGCCTATGAGACCCGCATTTTCAGCCAGGACCGCGTCAAGGTTCAAGGTCGCCTCGTCGGGCTGATCCGGCGCTACTGATCCGCGTCCTTTTCGTCGGCGACTGCGATCATGCGCGCCCGATTCCACGGGCGAAGCAGCGAGGCGATAGCTGGTTCGACCACGAATTCGGGCGGACCGGTAGTGCGCCGGGACTTACTGTTTTTCTTGCGTTCCACGAAGCGGATGACATGCGCGCCGCCGGCCTCGAAATCGGCCCGCTTCAGGATCAGCGTCGGCTCGCGCGCCTTGCAATTGATCCATTTCAGGCGCGGCGCCAGCAGGATGTCGGCGCTGCCGCACGCTTCCTGGATACGCTTTGGAGCATAGACGACGGCGACCTTGACGCCGCCGGGGCTGGTCGCCGCGCAATAATCCTTGTTGCATTCGCTGGTCAGGGTCGAGGCGTCGCCGCGAAGGTCATGCGACCAGGCCCTGGCCCAGATATCGGTCACAAATCGGTTGCGCCTTGGATAAAGGGGCGCGAGGAGGCCGTCGGCGTCGCGCATCGCGACGGTTCGCCCGTCCTGGGCGATGACGATGTCCGGAGCTGGCGGCGCCGCGTAGTAGAACCCCATGGCGGCGAGCGCCGGAAGTCCCAGCAGGCGCAACCGGGTATTGAGGCATATCAGCAGCGCCAGTCCGCCGGCGCCCAGTGCGAGCATCGCGGCGGGCCGCGCGCCGGTCACCGAGGGTGCGGGAAAGCCGTTGACCCAGTCGGAGACCGCGACCACGGCGTTGATCGCATGGCCGAGCGGGACGAGCGCGATCTGCTCCAGACCATAGGGCATGAGCAATGTCGCGATCAGCGCCAGCGGCATCACCGCGAAACTGACGATCGGCATCGCGGCCAGATTGGCCAGCAGGCCGAGCGGGGCGATGCGGTGAAAATGCCAGGCAGCGAAAATACCGGTGGCGAGCCCCGCCACCAGGCTGGTGAACGCCAACCCGCCGACATGGGCGGCGATGCGGGACATTGCTCCCTGTCCCGATGCGTCGGCCTCGCGCCGCGCCATGCGGGCATTACGCCATTGCGTGGCGGCGGCATAGGCGGCGACCAGCGCGCCTGCCGCCGCGAACGACATCTGGAAGCCGGGTCCCAGCAGCGCCTCGGGGGTCACCAGCAGAATCGCCATCGCCGCAAGCGCCAGGTTACGCAAGGTGATCGCGCGCCGGTCGACCAGCGTCGCCAGCAGCATCACGGCGATCATCACATAGGCGCGCTGGGTCGCGACGCTCGCTCCCGACAGGAACAGATAGGCCGTGGCGGCGGCGAATCCGGCCCCGGCCGCCCATTTGCGGATCGGATGGCGCAGCGCCAGCCGCGGCGAGAACGACAGCAGAAAGCGCACGGCCGAGACGACGGCGAGGGTCACCAGCGCCATGTGCAGCCCCGAGATCGCGAGGATATGCGCCAGCCCGGATTTGCGCAGGCTTTCCTGCGTCGCTTGGTCCATGCCGGTCCGATCGCCGATGATCAGCGCGGTGGCGATATCGCCCGCCTCGCCCGGCAGGCCCGAGCGAATGCGTTCGGCGATGGCCAGCCGCGCCCGATTGAGCCAGATTTGGGTCGTCTCCAGCACGCCCCGCGGATGCTCGCCCACGGCTGCATGCTTGGGTGCGCCAATGAAATAGCCTGTCGCGCCATAGCCGTCATACCATTGGAAAAACCCGAAATCATAGCCACCGGGATAGGCCGGCCCGGAAAGCGATTGCAGGAGCGCGGTTCCTGAAATGGCTTCCCCCGGCGCAAGCACCGCGTGCCTGGAGGAGGCCGACAGGCGCAGCAATCGCGGCAACGCCTCGTCCTCGAGCCCGTCGAGATGGGTGGAACGGATCAGATAGCGCGGTTTCCCCTGCGAATTGAGATCCCGCGAAATCACCAGCCCGGTCAACGCGCCCTTTGCGAAGCCCTTGATCGCCGGACCGCCGACGTGGAGCGTGCGCCATTGGGCGGCGGTCATTCCGGCAAGGACCAGCGCGACGGCGACGCAAAGGTGAAAGGCGGTCGCATGGCGCGTCATGAGGATCGCGGCGATCGCGGCTGCCGCAGCACTCGCGGCCACCACCAGGAAGGAAGGTTCACGCGGGGCGGCGAAATAGATCAGAATTCCCAGCCCCATGCATATTGGCGCGAGATGAAATCCGGCGCCGGTCTCGCGCTCCCGGTCCACCAGGACGGCGAGCCTACCCCCGGCGTCGCGCAT
>JAUIBM010000328.1 GCA_030428345.1 Alphaproteobacteria bacterium
GTGGGAGAGCCCGATTTCGACACGCCCGACAACATCAAGGAAGCGGCGATCGACGCCATCCGCCGCGGCGAGACGAAGTATCCGCCGGTGCTGGGCATCGCGCCGCTGCGCGAGGCGATCGCCGCCAAGTTCAAGCGCGAGAACGGGCTCGACTACAAGGCGTCGCAGACCATCGTCGGCACCGGCGGCAAGCATGTGCTGTTCAACACCTTCCTGGCGACGCTGAACGCGGGCGACGAGGTGATCATCCCCGCGCCCTACTGGGTCAGCTATCCCGAGATCGTGGCGCTGTGCGGCGGCACGCCGGTGATCGTCAAGGCCGGCATGGAGACGAATTTCAAGCTGACCGCCGAGTCGCTTGAAAAGGCGATCACGCCGAAGACCAAGTGGTTCATGTTCAACTCGCCCTCCAACCCTTCGGGCGCGGCCTATACGCATGACGAATTGAAGGCGCTGACCGACGTGCTGATGCGCCACCCGCATGTGTGGGTGCTGACCGACGACATGTATGAGCATCTGGTTTTCGGCGATTTCGTCTACTGGACGCCGGCCCAGGTCGAGCCGGGTCTCTACGACCGCACGCTGACGATGAACGGCGTGTCCAAGGCCTATGCCATGACCGGCTGGCGCATCGGCTATGCGGCCGGTCCCGAGAAGCTGATCAAGGCGATGGACATGATCCAGGGCCAGCAGACCTCCGGCGCCTGCACGGTCGCGCAATGGGCGGCGGTCGAGGCGCTGAACGGGCCGCAGGATTTCGTCGGGCGCAGCCGCAAGGCGTTCGAGGAGCGGCGCGACCTCGTCGTGTCGATGCTCAACCAGGCGAGCGGCCTGAAATGCCCCAAGCCGGAAGGCGCGTTCTATGTCTACCCGTCCTGCGCCGACCTGATCGGCAAGAAGGCGCCGTCGGGCAAGGTGATCGAGACGGACGAGGATTTCGTCATGGAACTGCTCGGCTCGGAGGGCGTCGCCACGGTGCACGGCTCGGCCTTCGGTCTGGGACCCAACTTCCGCGTCTCCTACGCGACCTCGAACGAGAACCTGGAAAAGGCCTGCACCCGCATCCAGAAGTTCTGCGCCGAACTGCGCTGAAGCAACGAGGCCGGCGGATCGCCCGAACCTTCCGCCGGCCGGCCTTCCCCCCACTTCCTCCGCCCGATTTCTCGCGCCTTGTCTTGGCGGAAGGGGTGTGTGACCATGGTTAACCCTTGGTAAGGGCTGCCGATCCTGGTGGTCGGCAGCGAGGGCCAGGGAGGAATTGCCATGAGTGGCACAAGAACAATCACAAAATTCATCGCTGTCGCAGGCATTGCCTGCGGTCTCGCCCTTGTCTCTTCCGTGTCCGCGAATGCGGGCTATTGCGGGGCGATAGGCACCAAGCGAAACGCGCCGAACATGTGCTCGCTGCTGGTGAAGGTCGCCAATGATCGCTGCGGCGAGTATGCGGCCTGCGTCAGCCAGTGCAATCAATTGGCGTCGAACGATCCGAAGAAGGAGTTCTGCGCCGGCGAGTGCTACGAAATGATCGGCTATCAGGGCAAGGCCGACGGCAGCGATTGCGACTTCATCGAATAACCGGCAAGCGCGGCGGGGCGGGGGGCCTCCACGCGGTAATGGCGCGCATTTCCCCTACGGAAGCTCCGGGGCCCTTGCGTGTCCGCCGGTTTGGTGAAACCATGTTCTTCCGGGCGGGGGAACCCCGTTCCTCCGCGCGATGACAGCCTCTGGACGACGGCCGGTTTTACCGGCCGGCCGCCGCCCTTCAAATCGGGCAGGCGCAAGCGGAGGAGGAACGATCATGCCAGCCAAAGATGGAGGAACCGGCCCTGCAGACAGGCGCTCGGGGCCGAAATGCATCGCCATTGTCGGCCCCATGGCCAGTGGCAAGACCACGCTGTTCGAAGCGATCCTGGCGCGCACCGGCGCGATCGACCGGCAGATGCCCTCCGGCGCGGGCCAGACGGTGGGCGATCATTCGCCCGAGGCAAAGGCGCACGGGATGGGCGTCGAGGCGAGCGTGGCGACGACGCAGTTCATGGGGGAGACCATCACCTTTGTCGACTGCCCAGGCTCGGTGGAGTTCGCCGGCGAGCATGAGGCAGTGCTGCGCGGCTGCGACGCGGCGATCGTGGTGGCCGGCGCGGACGCGCTCAAGCTGCCGACGCTGCAGGCGGCGATGAAGCAGGTGGAGGCGCTCGGCCTGCCCTGCCTGCTGTTCATCAACCGCATCGACAAATCCGATACCGGGCTGCGCGAAACGCTGCGCCAGTTGCAGCCTCTCAGCACCACCCCGCTGCTGCTGCGCCAGATTCCGCTTCGCGAGAACGGCATTGTCGTGGGCTCGATCGACCTGGCGCTGGAGCGCGCCTATATCTATCGCGAGCACGCGGCGAGCGAGGTGCGCGACATTCCGGGCGAGGCGAAGGCGCGCGAGATCGAGGCGCGATTCTCCATGCTGGAAACGCTCGCGGACCATGACGACGCGCTGATGGAGGAACTGCTCTCGGACATCGAGCCGCCGCGCGACCAGATCTTCGACGATCTTTCCGCCGAATTGCGCGCCGGGCAGGTGATCCCGGTGCTGATCGGCGCCGCGGAGAAGGGCAATGGCGTCCTGCGCCTGCTGAAGGCGACCCGGCACGACTGCCCGGGCGTCGAGGATACGCGCGCCCGGCTGGGCCTTGGCGAGAGCGGCGAGGCGGCGGCGCTTGTCCTCAAGACCGTCCACACCTCGCATGGCGGCAAGCTTTCGGTGGCGCGGGTGCTGGCCGGCGCGCTGAAGGACGGCGCGGAACTGACCGGCAGCGATGGCGCACGCATGCGCGTTTCCGGCATGTATCGCATGTTCGGAAAGGATGCGCGGCCGGTGGATGCGGGCAGTGGCGGGGAAATCCAGGCCGGCGAGGTCATCGCGCTCGGCAAGCTGGAGGCGGCGCAGACGGGCGACATGCTGACGACGGCGCGCGCGCCGCTGCCCCGATTCGCGGCGGTGGACGCCCCCAGGCCGGTTTTCTCGATCACGCTTCGGCCCAAGGCGCGCAAGGACGATGTGCGCCTGGCGGCGGCGCTGCGCAAACTGGCTGAGGAGGACCCGGCGCTGGCGGTCGCCCAGGACGGGGAGACCGGCGAGATCCTGCTTTCCGGGCTCGGCGAGATGCATCTGCGCGTCGCGGTCGAGCGCCTCGAGGGGCGGTTCCAGATCGGCGTCGAACGCGCAGCCCCGGCGATCGCCTATCGCGAGACCATCGCGAAGGCGGCCAGCCAGCGGGGCCGGCACAAGAAGCAGTCCGGCGGGCACGGCCAGTTCGGCGACGTGGTG
Organism: Alphaproteobacteria bacterium; assembly: GCA_030428345.1. Classification (GTDB taxonomy): domain Bacteria; phylum Pseudomonadota; class Alphaproteobacteria; order Rhizobiales; family Rhizobiaceae; genus BOKV01. The sequence continues at coordinate 3,320 of JAUIBM010000328.1, forward strand.
CTGGAGATTTCGCCGCTGCCGCGCGGCGATGGCTTTGTCTTCACGGACACGATCACCGGCGGGGCGGTGCCCAAGCAGTATATCCCCTCGGTGGAGGCGGGGGTGCGCGACTATCTGAAGGAGGGTCCGCTCGGCTTTCCGGTGGTCGATATCGCCGTCAACCTGTCCGACGGCTCCTATCACAATGTCGATTCCTCCGACATGGCCTTCCAGCAGGCCGCGAGGTTGGCGATGCGCGAGGCGATGGAGCGCTGCCAGCCGGTCCTGCTTGAGCCGGTGATGCGGGTGGAGATCACCACGCCGGCCGAGGCGACTGCCCGGATCACCGCGCTGGTGCCGCAGCGTCGCGGCCGGATATTGGGATTCGACGCGCGTCCCGGCTGGGAGGGATGGGACCAGGTGGTGGCGATGATTCCGGCCGCGGAGATGGGCGATCTGATCATCCAGCTGCGCTCGGCGACGGCCGGCGCCTCCAGCTACAGCGCCGTTTTCGACCATATGGCCGAGCTTGCCGGCCGCCCGGCCGACGAGGCGGTGGCGCGGCGCGGCGCGAGCAAGGCCGCCTGAAAGCAGCGGCGGGCCGGGCGAATCGGCGCGCCCGGCCCGGCGCCGAAACCGGGCGCATCGGCCCGCGATGGCGCCTTGCGGGCCGGCTTGAATGCTGCGGCCCGGCAAGGACATAGCGCAAACTGTGGCGCGATTAACGCAGTTTCGCGAAAATTGCCTTCGCGGCCGCCTAGTCGGCGCGGAGCCTGTTTCATTCCGCGGTTTGACGATTGCGCCTTCGCCGCGCCACCTTTACAAAAAGTTACCGTGAGCTGGGACGAGAATGGGCGCCAACATGCCATCTGCAAAATCTTTCGACTGGGTGTCGCGCCTTGGCGCGGTCACCGCATTGGTATTGGCGGCCGGCCAGACCGCGCAGGCGGCCAATCCGCTCGATCTGGAAAACGTCAACGCGCTCGATCCGCGCCCGATCTACGAGCAGCGCCCGGCGGTTGACGGCATCAATTTCCAGGCCAGCCTGCTTTCGGGCGTGGTCGGGGGCTATGGCAACCACATGTTCATCATGTCGGCCTCCACGCCCTTCCCGTATTTCAGCCAATTCGGC
>JAUIBM010000329.1 GCA_030428345.1 Alphaproteobacteria bacterium
TTTTCATGCAAACCGGATATAACGACTTTTCAATCATCATTCATGGAAACGAAGAACTCGCGGATGCGATCAGGCATCACACGAAGGTCGAAGGCTTCTTTTGCAACGAGTTCACCGACGAATCGTGGTTTGACACGAAGCACGGGCACATGATCGGCGAAATGAAGCGCATCGCCCCTCCTGAAGAATCACAGTCGAGGATGGGCGCATGCTGAAAGCCCGCGTCATACCCTGCCTCGACGTCAAGGACGGCCGTGTCGTCAAGGGCGTTTCCTTTGTCGACCTCATCGACGCCGGCGATCCGGTCGAGGCCGCCAAGGCCTATGACGCGGCCGGCGCGGACGAATTGACCTTTCTCGACATCACCGCATCCTCCGACGATCGCGGCATTCTCTACGACATCGTGTCGCAGACCGCCGAACACTGCTTCATGCCGCTGACGGTCGGCGGCGGCGTGCGCGAGGTTGGCGACATCCGCAAACTGCTCAATGCCGGCGCGGACAAGGTCTCGATCAACACCGCGGCGGTGAAGCGGCCCGAATTCGTCGCGGAGGCCGCCGACAAGTTCGGCGATCAGTGCATCGTCGTCGCAATCGACGCGCGAAAGGTGTCGGGCGATGGCGAGCCCGACAGATGGGAGATATTCACTCATGGCGGGCGGACCGCGACCGGCATCGACGCCGTCGCCTTCGCGGTCAAGGTCTCGCAACTCGGCGCGGGCGAGATCCTGCTGACCTCGATGGACCAGGACGGGCGCAAGACCGGCTATGATCTGGCGCTGACCCGCTCGGTCGCCGATTCGGTGCGCGTGCCGGTCATCGCCTCTGGCGGCGTGGGAACGGTCGATCACATGGTGGAAGGCATCCGCGACGGCCATGCCAGCGCGGTCCTGGCGGCGTCGATCTTTCATTTCGGCACCTACACCATCGGTCAGGCCAAGCGGCATATGCACGCCGCGGGAATTCCGATAAGACTGGATTGAGCGCGGTTCGCCGCGCGACATGGGGGATTGGGCCGGGCATGTTCACGCTTTCCGACCTTGAAATGATCGTCGCAGAGCGTTCGGCCACGACAGACGGCTCGTCCTATACGGCCAGGCTGGTGGCGAAGGGCGTGGGCAAATGCGCCCAGAAGCTGGGCGAGGAAGCCGTCGAGGCGGTGATCGCCGCCGTCGCCCGCGACCGCGCTGAACTGACGAAGGAAGCCGCGGACGTTCTTTACCACCTGCTGGTGGTGCTCAAGGTCTGCGACATCCCCCTTTCCGCCGTTATGGATGAACTGCAGGCGCGCACCGCGCAATCGGGTCTGGCCGAAAAGGCCTCGCGCCCGCGGGCCGGCTGAGCGGGAGCCGGCCATGGACCAGACGGTGGAGCCGACAAGGCAGGACGATTTCTGGAGCGCCGGGCAGCCGGACGACAACCGGCCCCGCGTCTCGCCCTATCGCTATTTCACGGCCTCGCAATGGGCCGGATTCCGGGCCGACACGCCGCTGACCCTCACCAAGGAGGATGTCGAGCGGCTGCGCTCGATCGGCGACCCGATCTCGCTGGAGGAGGTGAGCCGGGTCTATCTTTCGTTGTCGCGGCTGCTTTCGGCCCATGTCGAATCGAGCCAGGAACTGTTTCGCCAGCGCAGCCGGTTTCTCAATCTCGACGCGGTCAAGACTCCCTTCATCATCGGCATCGCCGGATCGGTGGCCGTCGGCAAGTCCACCACCGCCCGCATCCTGAAGCAATTGATGGCGCGCTGGCCCTCCAGCCCGAAGGTCGACCTCGTCACCACCGATGGCTTCCTGCTGCCGAACGCCGTGCTGCGCGAGCGCGACCTGATGAACCGCAAGGGGTTTCCCGAAAGCTATGATGTCAGCGCGATCCTGCGCTTCCTCTCCGACATCAAGGCCGGCGAGCGGGCGGTGCCGGCGCCGACCTATTCACATCTGACCTATGACGTGATCCCGCATGAGCAGGTGGTGATCGACCTGCCTGACATCCTCATCTTCGAGGGCATCAACGTGCTGCAATCGCGCGAATTGCCCAAGGAGGGCAAGGCGATCCCCGTGGTCTCGGATTTCTTCGATTTCTCGATCTATATCGACGCCGAAGAAGAGCAGATCGAGCAATGGTATATCGAGCGGTTCATGCGCTTACGCCAGACGGCGTTCACCGATCCGCGCTCCTTCTTCCATCGCTATTCGCAATTGTCGCCGGAGGCCGCCCTCGCCATCGGCCAGGGGCTGTGGGACAATATCAATCTGGTCAATCTGCACGACAACATCCTGCCTACCCGGCCGCGTGCCGATCTGATCCTGCGAAAGGGCGCTGATCATCTGATCGAGCAGGTGGCTCTGAGGAAGTTGTGAGCGCAGGCGCCTCCAGCAGGGGCAAGGCGCCGGAAGGCGGCGACGTCTCGGCCAGGAAGGGCAGTTGCTTCTGGTTCTCCAGAAACGCAATGAGCCTGGAAATCGGCAGCGGCCGGGAGATGCCATAGCCCTGCGCCTGATCGACGAGGCCGCAACGCCGCAGGCTCTCCAGCCGTTCGCGGGTTTCCACGCCCTCCACCAGCAAGGGATATCCGACCCTGGCGATCATCTCCCCGGCGCTGGTCAGCAGACCCGCCATCAGCGAGCCTTCCGGCGCCTGGCCGAAAGACCGGTCCAGCTTGACGCCCGAAAGCGCGAGATGGGCCAGATATTCGAAATTGGCGTAACCCGTTCCGAAATCGTCGACATAGACCTGGATGGCGTTGCGATTGAGCGCGTCCACGGTTTCGCGCAGCGTGTCGAGCGGAATCTGCTGGGATTCCAGAATCTCGACGACCACGGTGAAGCGATCCGACAGCGCGAGAATCGGAGCGAAAATGCGCAGCAGCCACGGCGCATCGAAATCCTGCGGGTAGATGTTGAAATGCACCCGCATCGGCCCGATTTCAGCCGGCAGCGTCAACAGGTCGCGGTGGACGCGCGCAACGAGAATTTCCGTCATGGCGCGGGTCATGCCACGGGCTTCGGCGACCGGCAGGAACCGGGTCGGCATGACCGTCTCGCCGTCGATATCGCGCCATCTCGCCAGCACCTCGATAGCCCCGATCCTCGCCTCGGAGAAGGAGAGGATCGGCTGGTAGACGCAGTAGAGCGTCGATGCGCTCATCAGCTTGCGGAACCGCACCGGAAAACCCCAGATGTGGTCGAGTCCTTCGCGCAGAGGCCGCGCCGTAGCCAGTCCGAGAAGGGCGGCGAGCATCACCACAAGCGCCATCCTGCCCTTCTGGTCGCCCAGAAGACCCCATACCGACGCCTTCGTTTCCGTGCAGAAGAACCGGTTCACATCGCAACCGGATCGCCCGAGCGCCGGACCGGCAGGCGCGTCCAGCGCTCCTGCTTGCACGCCCGCACCGTCCCCGGCGAAGGCGATGCGGCTCGTGATCCACTTGACGGGAGCGGGAAAAGCCTCGGGCAGGATCACGACCAGGGCGAAATTGCCGGCGCGAATGAAGGTCCCGTCCATTTCGGGCACGCCCAGCAGATTCAGGTCCCGGTCCTTCCAAACCGAGATCTGGCCATTGCGCAAGGTGAAGTCCGGCTTGCCGATCGCGATGGGCGCGCTCCACCTGCCTTTCGACACGGAGCATCGGACCGCGCCGCCCGGGACGTAGAGCAGTTCGTGAACGCCGTCGGGAAGGAAGGCGATCCTGCGCAAGTTCGAGAGAAATTTTTCGGAACAGGCGTCGCTCTCATCAAGATCGGCAAGTCTTGCAATGGTTCCCAGCCATTTGCCCGTCACCTCTTCCAGCGCCCGCGTCTGATGCTCCAGGTGATTGGTCAGGGTCGCGCCGACCGAGAAATAGGCGGCGACAACGCACAGCAGGAAACCGCCGGCGAATCCGATCAGGAAACCGCCGAGAACGATGACCCGTTTGAACGGCAAGAGTTTGAGCGAGCGCCTGTAGATGTCCATGTTCCCGATTTCCCGCGGCGGCAGGCTATCGCGGAGGGATGAACATTTCCGTAACGGTAACAAGCTCGCCGAATGGCTGGCCGGCCCATGCCGGGCGGCGGTGAAAAACAGACGGAGAAATGAGTTGGGTAGCTTCCTGTCGGATGTCGACGCCATGTTCGAGGCGGTCGCCGGCCCGCTTGGCCTGCCGGAAGGGTTGGCCGAAAAGATCCGGGTGTGCAATGCCACCTATGCCACGCGCTTCGGCGTGCGGCTCCGGGGGCGGATATTCACCTTTACAGGATGGCGCGCGGTCCATTCCACGCAGCACAACCCCGCCAAGGGCGGCATTCGCTACTCGGCCGATGCCAACCAGCAGGAGGTTGAAGCGCTCGCCGCGCTCATGACTTATAAATGCGCGCTGCTCGGCCTGCCATTCGGCGGCTCGAAAGGCGCCCTTCAGATCGACCCCAAGGACTGGGAAGAGCATGAGCT
>JAUIBM010000003.1 GCA_030428345.1 Alphaproteobacteria bacterium
TGCTCCAGCTGCGCTACGGGCTGGAGGCCAGCTTCGACCCGGCGTCGGTCAGCCTCCGGCGGGCGAAGGAGGCTCAGGACCAGGTCGCCGAGCACGACACCGGCGAGCGGCTGGCCCTCGAGCGGGGGGCGATCGCGCGGGCCTTCGCGAAGAAGCGCGAGCGGTTCGACGAGTTCACCTCGCTGGTGGCGACGACCAACAACTCGCTCAGCTACTGCCCCCGCGCAGCGGACCGGCTGGCCCGGGGCGCGCGAGCGGCTGGCCGGCATGCTGGAAAATGAAGGCACCAAGCTGGTGGCATTGCGTGGCCTGTATCTGGAGGCCGAGCGCGAGGGCCAGAAGGAGGCCGCTCGCCAATATCCAAACGAGGCGGTCAAGCTTTCGCCCGCCCTGCCATGGGCTTCCAAGGCGGTGCTCGAGCAGCAATCGGCGGCCGGCGACTGGGACGCCGCACTGGCGACGCTGGAACGCAGCCGCTCGGCCGGGGTCATCGGCCGCGAGGAGGCCGAGCGAAAGCGCGCCGTGCTGTTGACCGCGCAGGCCATGGAGGAAGAACGGGCCGCGCCGGACAAGGCCGCCAAGCTGGCGGCGCAGGCGCACAAGCTGGCGCCGGCGCTGGTTCCGGCCGCGCTGATCGGCGCCGCTGCCTATGCGCGGACCGGTGACGTGCGGCGCGCGGCGCGCATGCTGGAGGATGTGTGGAAGCGGGCCTCGCATCCCGATATCGCAACCGCCTATGTGCAGTTGCGCGCCGGCGATTCGGTGCTCGACCGGCTGGAGCGCGCCCGCAAGCTGGCCTCCATGCGCCGCGACGACCCCGAAGGCAATTTCGCCGTGGCGGAGGCCGCCATCGCCGCCCAGCATTGGGAGGAGGCGCGCGAGGCGATGATGCCGGTGATCGCCGGCCACCCGACCCAGCGCGCCTGCCTGCTGATGGCCGATATCGAACAGGGACAATATGGCGATCGCGGCCGCATGCGCGACTGGTTCGCCCGGGCGGTTCGCGCGCCGCGCGATCCGGCCTGGATCGCCGACGCCTATGTCAGCGATCACTGGATGCCCGTCTCGCCGGAGACCGGCGAGATCGACGCCTTCGAGTGGAAGTCGCCGGCCGAGCAGTTGTGGCCGCCGCTGGAGCGCAGCGAACTGGAACTGCTGGCCGAGCCGATCCGCAACAGCGCCGTGGTCGGGGAGCAGGCGGAGGAGGCGATGCCCGATGCCACCGAGGCCGATGCCGGCGCCGAGGCGGAGCCGGACATGACGGCGCAGCCTGCCGGCGCGGCGGAAGCCGACGATCAGGGCGAGGATGGCGGCGGGGACGACCGGGAACAGGACGAAGGCAGGATCCGCGAGAGCGGCAAGATCCTTCCGCTGGTGCGCCCGCCGGACGATCCGGGCGTTGATCCAGACGAGAAGGACAGCGATTCCAAGGCGTTCCGCCTGTTCTGACTGACGCGCGGCGCGCCGCCGCGCCGCCTCGCATGAAAGGCCCTCACCCATGAATGGCGGTACGCTGCTTGCCAAATGCCTGGAAGCGCAGGGCGTGACCCGCGTCTTCTGCGTGCCGGGCGAAAGCTATCTGGCGCTGCTCGACGGCCTGCATGGTGGACCGATCGACGTGGTCGTCGCCCGCCATGAGGGCGGGGCCGCGATGATGGCCGAGGCGGACGGCAAGCTTACCGGCCGGCCCGGAATCGCCATGGTGACGCGCGGCCCGGGCGCCACCAATGCGGCCAGCGGCGTGCATGTCGCCCAACAGGACTCAACCCCGATGGTGCTGCTCGTCGGCCAGATCGGGCGGTCGATGGGCGGGCGCGACGCCTTCCAGGAGGTCGATTTCCGCGCCCTGTTCGGCGGCATGGCCAAATGGGTCGAGGAAATCAGGGACGCCCGGCGCATTCCCGAAATCGTCAGCCACGCCTTCCACATCGCCCTGTCCGGCCGGCCCGGCCCCGTGGTTCTCGCACTGCCGGAGGACATGCTTTCCGAAGTCGCGCCGCAGGGAGATCTGCCGCCGCCCGGCCCGCCGGTCGTGGTGGAGGGGCCCGAATGCGGCGCGCGCCAGGCCGCGCTTGCCGCGCAGATGCTGGATCGCGCCGAGCGGCCGCTGGTCATTGCCGGCGGCTCGCGCTGGGACGCGGCGGCGATCGACGCATTGCGGAATTTCGCCGAGACGCGGCAATTGCCCGTCGCCGTCACCTTTCGCAGGCAGGGCCTGTTCGACGCGCGCCACCCCAATTACGCAGGCGACATCGGCCTGGGAATCAACCCGGCGCTGGCGGCGCGGGTGCGCGAGGCCGACACGATCCTGCTGATCGGCGGGCGCTTCTCCGAGGTGCCGAGCCAGGGCTTCACGCTGTTCGACATTCCCGCGCCGCGCCAGAACCTCATTCACGTGCATCCGGGCGCGGAGGAAATCGGCCGCATCTATCGCCCGGCGCTGGGGATCGTCTCGACGCCGGGCGGCTTCCTTGCGGCGATCGAGGCGCATGCGCCTGCGCGCCAGCATGCCCAGCAGAGCGAGGAGGCGCATCAGGCCTATCTGGAATGGAGCGCCGAGCCGCCGGCCGGGCTGGGCGCGGTGACCCTGTCCTCGGCGATCGCGCATTTCCGCGAGCAGATGCGCGGCGGGGAGATCGTCACCAATGGCGCCGGCAATTATGCGATCTGGCTGCACCGCTTCCTGCGCTTTGCGCCGGGCATGCAGGTGGCGCCGACCTCGGGCTCGATGGGCTACGGCCTGCCGGCGGCGCTCGCGGCAAGCCTGCGCCACCGCGAGCGCGAGGTGTTCGCCTTCGCGGGCGACGGATGCTTCCAGATGAGCGGCATGGAATTCGGCGTCGCGGTGGAGCACGGGCTGCGCCTGCGGGCGGTGGTGTGCGACAATTCGATCTACGGCACGATCCGCATGCACCAGGAGCGCGCCTATCCCGGCCGGGTGGAGGCGACGCGCATGCGCAATCCCGATTTCGCCGCCTGGGCGCGCAGCTATGGCGCGGCGGCGTTTACGGTGGAGGCCGATGCGCAGTTTCCCGAGGCCCTGCGCGCGGCGCGGGCGGTGGACGGGCCGGCGCTGATCCATCTGAAACTCGATCCGCGCGACATCGCGCCGGGGCGCACGATCGACGGGTGAAGACGGGGCGGCCGGTTCGCGATGAAATCAGATCGCGGCGGGCCGAAAAAAGGCGTGATTCGCCCTCGCCCTTGCGCTATAAGCCAGCCGCTCGCCCCTTGGGGCCGCAAGCCGCTTTAGCTCAGTTGGTAGAGCATCGCATTCGTAATGCGGAGGTCGCGTGTTCGAGTCACGCAAGCGGCACCATTTCATATCTCCCGGCTGATCCTCGCTTTGCTCGGGCCTGCGATGGCGCGGTCTGATGACCGGCGACCTCTTTGGTCGCCCTCTCGCATGCGGTTGGGCTGCGCTCGCCCGGCCTCGCCGTTTTCGGAAAATTTCCGCAACTTGCAAGTAGCTCGTGCAAGGTCGAACGGAGGGAAGCTACTGCGCTTCTCGCGTAGTGATGCACCCCCCACCTCATTTTTGCGCATTGCGGGCATTGGCATTCGCGCGCATTTTTGAAACACTGGCCTTGCGCCGACGCGGCGATTTGATCCCCTCCCGACAGAGTGCAGCACAGTGTTCGACGCCCTCAAGAAGCTGGTATTCGGCGGCAAGAATACCAAGGTGGCCGCCGCCGGCTTTTCCGCCGACGCAAAGCAATTGGCGGAAGCGGCCCTGATGTTCCATGTTATCGCCGCCGACGGCGTGGTCACCGGCAGCGAGCGCAAGCGGCTCTCGCAGGTGCTCTCGGCCGAATTCGGCCTGTCCGAGCGCGACACGAAGGAACTGATCGAGGATGCGCGGCGCGCCGACAGCGAGGCGATCGACCTGTTCGCCTTCACCCAGACCCTGAAGCGCGAACTGGACCGCGACGCCCGCCTCGCCCTCATCCGCCGGCTGTGGGAAATGGTCTATGCCGATGGCGAGGTGCATGAATTCGAGGACAACATCGTCTGGCGGGTGGCCGAACTGCTGGACATCGATTCGCGCGCGCGCATGGAGTTGAAGCGGGAAGTCCGCCTGGCGCACGGGGAAGACTGAGCCTTCATGGTCTGGATCGATCCGCGCAGGCCCGGTCAGGCGCAAATCCTCGTCGTGCTGCACCAGGAGGGCTCATCGCCCGGGCGCGTCGGGCTGGTGCTGCAGCAGATGGGCTATGCGCTCGACATCCGCCGCCCGCCGCTTGGCGATTCGCTGCCGCAGACGCTGGCGGACCATGCCGGCGCGGTGATCTTCGGCGGGCCGATGAGCGCCAATGATCCGGACGAATTCGTCAAGCGCGAGATCGACTGGATTTCCGTTCCCCTGAAGGAAGACAAGCCGTTTCTGGGCATCTGCCTCGGGGCGCAGATGCTGGTGAAGCATCTGGGCGGCGAGGTGCGCGCCAATGACGGCGGCTTCGCGGAAATCGGCTATTATCCGCTGCGCGCCACGCCGGCTGGCGCGGAGCTGCTGGACTGGCCCTGCCAGGTCTATCAATGGCACCGGGAAGGGTTTTCGCTGCCGAGCGGCGCGGCGCTGCTGGCGACCGGGGAGGAATACCCCAACCAGGCGATTCGCGTCGGCGAGAAGGCCTATGGCGTGCAGTTCCATGCGGAGCTGACCTTCGCCATGCTCAACCGCTGGACGACGCGGGGCCATGCCCGGCTCGCCCTGCATGGCGCGCAGGAGCGCCGGCGTCACATCGAGGGCCGGTATCTGTACGATCCGGCAGTGCGCCAATGGCTGGCGGATTTCCTTGATTTGTGGGTCGGGCCGGCCCACAAGTCCCGCGGCGCGGGTTGAACGCGCAATGGCGCACGTCGAGAGCGTTTCCACCCAATGCTGAGCCATTCTGACGGAGCGATTTTTGAGACAAGATCAAGGAAAGGCCTGCAGGCCATATCCGGCGATACGGCCAAGGGGCTTTCCGCCGGGATTGGCGCAAAAGCGCCCGTCCCTTCGGGTTTCCGATTGGCGGGCGCCCGATGGCGAACCGGCCTTGCCCGATGCCAAGCATCGCGCTGCGCCCGTTTCCCCACCGGATCGCACGCGCCAATCGGGAAACAGAATTGACCCATCATTGGGTGGAAACGCTCCAATGACTGTCGCAAGCAAGAAGGACTTTCATCCATGGCCGCCGTCTTCCTGACGATCGATCAGATCCTGCGCCTCTACACCTATGTCATCATCCTGTCGGCGGTGTTTTCCTGGCTCTACGCGTTCAACATCGTCAATTCGCGCAACCAGATCGTGGCCAGCATCGGCCGGGTGCTCTACCAGCTCACCGAGCCGGTCTATGCCCCGATCCGGCGCATCCTGCCGGCAGTCGGCGGACTGGACCTCTCCCCGATCGTCGTCCTGTTCGCGATCTATTTCATCCGCGTCTTCCTGCAGACGAGCATCGCCCCGATGTTCGGCGTGATCTACTGACGGCCGGCTTCGCGGAGCTCGACGGAGAGTCCTTGCGGCTGCGCGTCCGCCTGACGCCGGGCGCGCGCGGCGACCAGTTCGCCGGCATCCACGAAGACGCGGACGGCAAGGCCTGGCTCAAGGCCTCGGTTCGCGCCGCGCCGGAAAAGGGCCGCGCCAATGTCGCGCTGATCGCGATGCTGGCGAAGGCGAGCGGCATCGCCAAGGGCAGGTTCGACCTCGTATCCGGCCATACCAGCCGCACCAAGACCCTGCGGATCGACGCCGTCACCCCGGCCGAGCAGGCCGGAATCGAAGCCTTGGCGGCGCAATAGGCCTATTGCTTGCCCAGCACCGCGCAGGCGATGCGCCCGCCCGAATCGCCCGATGGCTGGCTCGAATAATCATCCGCGCCGGCATGCAGCACGAAGGCGGAGCCGTCCGCGTCCAGCAGCGACGGGCCGTCGCCAGCCATCGCCACGCCTGGCACGAACAGCTCAATGTCGATCGCGCCATCCGCGCCGACATGCAGATTGGGCAGATCGCCGGGATGGGGGCCGCCCGCGTCCATGACGCCGTGCTGGTGGTCGCCGGCAAGGTGGCCGCCGGCGCTCTTGAAGCCGTCCGCGGCCTCGCACTTGCCGGTCTGGTGGATATGCGCGCCGTGAATGCCGGCCGGCAGGCCGCTCGCCTCGATGCGCATCAGCAACACGCCGGAGGCGGTCTCCGCAAGGGCGACGTTACCCAGCGTCGCGCCATCCGCGCCCAGGAGCGCGCCGCCCACGGAGGCGGCGCTCGCGGGGAGCGAAAGCGTCATCAGGACGGCGAAAGCTGCGATCCTTGATCCGGTCATGGGGAATCTCCTCGAATGAAACATCCCCGAGCTTAGCAGGAGGCCTGACGCCACGACAGGGCCCGCGAGCGGGCGCAGGCGAACGGCAAGGGTGCCCAATCAGTCCTTGGGCGCCCGCTTCTCGCGTTCGATCGCCTCGACGATCAGCCGGCGCGCTTCCGCTGCGCCCATCCAGTCGCCGATCCGGACCCATTTGCCGGGCTCCAGATCCTTGTAGTGTTCGAAGAAATGCTGGATCTGCTGGCGGGTGATCTCCGGCAGGTCGGAAAACTCGTGCACATTCTCGTAGCGCTTGGTCAGGTGCGGCGAGGGGACGGCGATGACCTTCTCGTCCTGTCCGGAATTGTCTTCCATGATCAGCACGCCGATCGGACGGACATTGATCACGCAGCCGGGAATCAGCGGCCGCGTATTGCAGATCAGCACGTCGATCGGGTCGCCGTCATCGGACAGGGTGTGCGGGACGAAGCCGTAATTTCCCGGATAGGCCATCGGCGTATAGAGAAACCGGTCGACGACCAGCGTGCCGGCCTTCTTGTCCAGCTCGTATTTGATCGGCTGCCCGCCGACCGGCACTTCGACGATCACATTGACGTCGTGCGGCGGGTTTCCGCCAATGGAAATCGCATCGATACGCATAAGACCTGTCCCTGAATGGCAACGCTTTGCGCGTGCATAGCCAATTGTGCACTGCAGCGCAATTCAGCCGCACGCGGGAAGACAGGGAAAGCCGCGTCAGGCGGCAATCAGTCCCAGGCGAAGGCGTATTTGACCAGGCGCTCGCCGTCGAAGGACTCCGAGCCCTCCGCCACCGGCTTGCCGCCGGCGTTTCGATAGAAGGAGATGGCGCGGGCATTCTCCGCCAGGACCCAGACCACGGCGCCGGACATGCCACGACGCTGCAACTCGCCGCGCGCGGCGAGGAACAGGCGCGTGCCGAGGCCCACGCCCTGGTATTCCGGCAGGAGATAGAGTTCGTAGACCTCGCCTTCATGCGGCAGGGTGCGAACCCGGTTGCGGCCCAGCGTGGCGTATCCGACCACCTTGCCTGCGATTTCCAGAACCAGGACGATCGTGGCGCGGCGAATCGCGTCGGCCCACCATTTTTCGCCCCGGCGGCGCACCATCTTGGTGAGCGCGGCATGGGGAACCATGCCGCCATAGGCATTGCTCCAGGAGGCGTCGTGCACCGCCGCTATGGCAGGTGCATCCTGCAGTCCAGCCCGCCTTGTGCCGATGGTTACCGTGCTCATGGCGGTCAGCATAATTTAACTGCTTCTTAACCAAAAGCTCCGTCGGCGAAAAATCATGCTCCCGGGCGGCGAAACCCACACGGAAATTCGCCGCCGCCGGCCCCTCGAGGGGGAAAAGCCGACCGGCTCAGGCCGCGCCGGCCGTCTTGGCCTTGGCGAAGCGCTTGCGCTCGTTCGAATCGAGATAGAGCTTGCGCAGGCGAATCGATTTCGGCGTCACCTCCATCAACTCGTCGTCCTGGATCCATGACAGCGCCCGGTCGAGCGTCATGCGGATCGGCGGCGTCAGCTTTACCGCCTCGTCCTTGCCGGCCGAGCGGATATTGGTCAGCTGCTTGCCCTTGAGGACATTGACCTCAAGATCGTTGTCGCGGGTGTGGATGCCGACGATCATGCCGGCATAGACCTTCTCGCCCGGATCGATGATCATCGGGCCGCGATCTTCCAGGTTGAACATGGCGTAGGCCACGGCCTCGCCGGCCATGTTGGACAGCAGCACGCCATTGGTGCGCCCTCCGATATCACCCTTGTAGGGCTGATAATCGTGGAACAGGCGGTTCATGATCGCGGTGCCGCGCGTGTCGGTCAGCAGTTCGGACTGGTAGCCGATCAGGCCGCGGGTCGGAGCGAAGAACACCAGGCGCACGCGATTGCCGCCCGAGGGACGCAGTTCGGACATCTCGGCCTTGCGCTCGGACATCTTCTGGACGACGACGCCGGAATGCTCCTCGTCGACGTCGATGACCACTTCCTCGATCGGCTCGAGCAGGCGGCCGTTCTCGTCCTTGTGCATGACCACGCGTGGCCGCGAGACGGCAAGCTCGAAGCCCTCGCGGCGCATGGTCTCGATCAGGACTGCAAGCTGCAGTTCGCCGCGGCCGGAAACGTAGAAGGAATCCTTGCCCTCGGCCTCCTCGATCTTCAGCGCCACATTGCCCTCGGCTTCCTTCATCAGGCGGTCGCGGATGACGCGGCTCGTCACCTTGTCGCCTTCGGTGCCCGCCAGCGGCGAATCATTGACGAGGAAGGACATGGTGACGGTCGGCGGATCGATCGGCTGGGCGACCAGCGGCTCGGTGACCGAAGGGTCGCAGAAGGTATCGGCCACGGTGCCCTTGGACAGCCCGGCAATGGCGACGATGTCGCCGGCATGGGCCTCGTCGATGGCGGTGCGCTCGATGCCGCGGAAGGCCAGGATCTTGGAAATGCGGCCGTTCTCGACCGTCCGCCCGTCTGCGCCGATCACCTTGACGGCCTGGTTGGGCTTGATCGAGCCGGAGAAGATGCGCCCGGTGATGATGCGTCCCAGGAACGGATTGGCCTCGAGCAGCGTGCCGATCATGCGGAACGGACCTTCCGCCACGGCGGGCTCGGGCACATGCGAGACGACAAGGTCGAGGAGCGGGCCGAGGCCCTGGTCCTTCGGACCCTCGGGCGAATGGTTCATCCAGCCATTGCGGCCCGAACCATACATGATGTGGAAATCGAGCTGCTCGTCGGTCGCGTCGAGCGCGGCGAACAGGTCGAACACCTCGTTGATGACCTCATCGGGCCGCCCGTCGGGACGGTCGACCTTGTTGATCGCGACGATCGGCTTCAGGCCGACCTTGAGCGCCTTGCCGACCACGAACTTGGTCTGCGGCATCGGGCCCTCGGCGGCGTCCACCAGAACGATCGCGCCGTCGACCATGGAGAGGATGCGCTCCACCTCGCCGCCGAAATCGGCGTGTCCGGGCGTGTCGACGATGTTGATGCGGGTGCCTTTCCACACGACCGAGGTCGCCTTGGCCAGGATCGTGATGCCACGCTCCTTCTCCAGGTCGTTGGAATCCATCACGCGTTCGTCGACACGCTGATTTTCGCGGAAGGAGCCGGATTGTTTCAGCAATTCGTCGACGAGCGTCGTTTTGCCATGGTCGACGTGTGCGATGATCGCAATGTTGCGCAGTTTCATGATGTCACCGGGGAAAGCGTGAAGGCGGGCCCTGGGTGGCTGCGCCTTTTGATCTTGGCGCGCTCATACAGGTTTTTTTGCATTTGCGAAAGGGGGCGCTCCCAAGGCGCCGGCGCGGCGGGGCGCGGGATCGCAAAGCAGGCGGAAAAATCTTCTGGCATGCCGCATTTTCGCGCGAATCGCCGCTGATCGGGCCGAATTCGTGGCCGCCCAGATTATCTTTCCTTAATTTGATCGATTGAAATCGCGGTCGTAGATTCCCGCCAGAAGCCGGGGAGCGCCGGCGGCCGGCTGGGACCGGACGCGACGCGACGCTGCCCGACGGCTTCGAACATGCCCCTGCCCCTTTCGGCGGAAGCCGCCCGGCAGGGGTCGTTTTCCTGGAGAAGCATCATGCGTTCCTTGAAAGTATCCGCACTTGTACTCGCCGGCGTCCTGGCCGGTGCGGTTGCCGCCCCCACCGCCTTCGCCGCGCAGAGCGCGCCGGCCGCCCAGACCTCGCAGGGCACGGTCTCCTCGATCGACGTGAAGGCCAATTCGTTCAAGCTCAGCGACGGCGTGACCTACATGGCGCCCAAGGGCTACAAGCTTTCGGCGCTGAAGGCTGGCGAGAAGGTGAAGGTGGCCTGGGTGATGCGGAACGACAATCATGACGCAACGCGGATCACGATGATCAAATAGCGCCCGTCGGGCGCCATGCATGCCGGCCGGAGCCCTTCGCCCCGGCCGGCATGGTCGGAAATGTCAGCAATAATCCTCCGGCCCGATCCGCTGCGCCTCGCTGTAGCGCGGGCCACTGGCCCAGCCGACGGGCAGGATCTCCTCGATCGCCGCCATGTCCTCGGCCGTCAGCGTGATCTCGGCCCCGGCGGCAAGTTCCTCCAGATGCGCCGGCGAGCGGGTTCCCGGGATGGGGACCAGATGCTCGCCGCGATGCAGCGTCCAGGCGATGGCGAGCGAGGCCAGTTTCCAGCCGCGTTCGGCGGCAAAGGCTCTGATCGCCGCGATGCGTTCCATGTTTCGGCTGAAATTCGGCTCCGTGAAACGGGGATTTCCCGCCCGGAAGTCGCGCTCGCCGAAGGCGGAAATGTCGATTGGCGTGTCGCTCAATATGCCGCGCCCGACCGGCGAAAACGGCACGAATGCCGCCCCGACCCGCCTGCAGGCGTCGATCACGCCCAGCTCCGGCTGCCGGGTCCACAGCGAATACTCGCTCTGCACGGCCATCACCGGGCCGACCGCCGCCGCCCGCTCGATGGAGGCGGGGGCGATCTCGGAAAAGCCGATGCCGCCGATCTTTCCCTCCTGCCTGAAGCGCAGCAGCGTTTCCATCACGTCCTCGATCGGGATCGTCTGGTCGCGGCGGTGGACGTAATAGAGTTCTATATGCTCGACGCCGAGCCGCTTGAGCGAGGTCTCCACGCATTCGCGCAGATAGGCGGGCGTATTGTCGAAGCGGCGCTTGGGCGTGGTGACGATGCCGCCCTTGGTCGCGATGGTGAACCGGCCGGGATGGTCCTTGATGAAGGCGCCGACCACCTCCTCCGACAGGCCGTTGCCATAGATACGGGCGGTGTCGAGATGGGTGATGCCGAGATCGAGCGCGCGCGCGAGCGTGCGATGACTCTCGGCCATGTCGGTGGTTCCGTAGAAGCCGGCAAAGCTCATGCAGCCCAATCCGACCGCGCCGACCATCGGCCCGTCCGCTCCAAGCCTTCGCTGTTTCATCCCGCTCTCCTGAATTGATCCATGCCTCAGTGGATAGCAGGGCAGGCCGGTGCGAAAAAGCCCGCCCCTCCACCTTCGCCAGGCATCGGCGCAAAAGAAAAGGGACGGACCGAAGCCCGTCCCTCCATGGTCTCAAAGCGTGAGGCTTCAGGCGTTGCGGACGGGATCGAGCGTGATCTTCCACAATTCGACGTCGTCGCGGTCCATCAGGCGAACGGTCATCTGTTCGTTCGCGGCGTCGATGTCGACAAGGCCGAAGAACTGGTAGCCGGCCGAGGGCGGCAGGTTCACCTGGCCGTCGGCCGGGGCCTTGATGAATTTCAGCTCGGGGCCGAAGGTCATGTCGAGTTCGTTCGGCCCGAAGGTGCCGGCGTGGATGGGGCCGGAGACGAATTCCCAGAACGGATCGAAATCCTGGAACTGCGCCTTTTGCGGGTTGTAGTAATGGGCGGCCGTGTAGTGGACGTCGGCGGTCAGCCAGACCGTGTTGGCGATTCTGCGGTCCTTGATGAATTTCAGGACCTCGGCAATCTCCAGTTCGCGGCCTTTTGCCGGGCCGTTATCGCCATTGGCGACGGCTTCCGCGCCCTTCTGTTCCTTCCAGTCGTCCCAGACGATCAGGCTCAGCGGCATGTCGCAGGCGATCACCTTCCAGGTTGCCTTGGAAGCTGCGAGCTCGGCCTTCAGCCATTCCGCCTGCTCCCTGCCGAGAATCCGCGACTGGTCGGTGATTTCGGTTTCCATCGCCGGTCCGTTCGGGCCGCGATAGCTGCGCAGATCGAGGAAGAAGATGTCGAGCGTCGGGCCGTAGGCGATCTTGCGATAGACGCGGCCGGGTTCGCCCGGCTGATAGCTGATCGGCGTCATTTCATGAAAGGCGCGGCCGGCGCGGGCCGCGAGCATGGCGACCGATTTCTCGGTGTAGCGGCCGTCGCCGGAAAGGTCCTTGGAGGAGGACCAGTTGTTCATCACCTCGTGGTCGTCCCACTGGAAATAGGTCGGGATGTCGGCGTTCATCGCGCGCAGATGCTCGTCGAGCATGTTGTATTTCCACTGGCCGCGGAACTCGTCGAGGGTCTCGGCGACCTTGCGCTTTTCGTCGGTGACGATCCGGTTGACCCATTTGGCGCCGTCCTTCAGGTCGACCTCGTCCTTGATCGGGCCGTCGGCATAGATCGTGTCGCCGGAGTGGATGAAGAAATCCGGCTTGTGGCTCGCCATGGTGGCGTAGGTCTTCATGCCGGTGTCGTCGATGCCCCAGCCCTGGCCGACCGTGTCGCCGGACCACACGAAGCGGATGTCGCGCTTTTCGGTCGGCGCGGTGCGGAAATGGCCGGTGATCGGTTCGGAAAGGGTGTTGATGTCGGCAAGGTCGGCAAGTTGCATGCGGTAGAAGATGTCCTGGTCGGCGGGCAGGTTCTCCAGCATGCGCTTGACGGCGAAATCGCTGTCCTCGAGCGCGTTGATCGGGGCGAGGCGGGTGGCGTTGTCGAAGCTCTCATGGGTGGCGACTTCGAACATGACGCGCGACGGGCGGTCGGCGCGCGTCCAGATCATGCCCGAATCGGCCCTGACGTCGCCGGACTGGACGCCATGGGTGAAGACCGGGCGCTGGTTTGCGCGCGAGTAGAACGGCATGGCGAGGCCGGAGCCGGCGACAATGCCGGCGGCGCTGGCCGAAGCCATGAAGCCGCGTCGGGTGAGGTTGAGCGTGCGGGTTTTCATGTCGTGTATCCCTCCGGAACGGAACTGTCCCTGCCGGTGGATGCCACGTCAATCTGTCAGCGCGTTCTCGCCTGCATGAAATTTGCGCGAATGTTCGATGACGAAGCCGGCCCGGCTCATACCAGGCCGCGCTTTTCCATCATGGCCTGCGGCGAGGGCAGCGCGCCGCGGAAGGCCTTGTACAGATCCTCGGGGTCCTGCGAGCCGCCGGCCGAATAGATGTGCTGCTTCAGCCTTGCCGCCATTTGCGGATCGAACGGATCGCCGGTTTCCTCGAAGGCGGCAAAGGCGTCGGCGTCCAGCACTTCCGACCACATGTAGGAATAATAGCCCGCCGAATAGCCGTCTCCGGCGAAGACATGCTGGAAATGCGGCGTGCGGTGGCGCATCACGATGGCCGACGGCATGTCGAGATCGGCCAGCCTGCCCGCCTCGAAGGCCATAGGATCGGGCACTTCGCCGGCGGTGTGGAACGCCATGTCGATGAGCGCCGAGGCGGTGAACTCCACGGTCTGGAAGCCGGAATTGAAGGTCCGGGCGGCCAGCACCTTGTCTAGCAGTTCGGCCGGCATGGGTTCGCCCGTGCGGTAATGCAGGGCGAATTCCTTCAGGACGGCCGGCGTCGTCAGCCAGTGCTCGTAGAGCTGCGAGGGCA
The DNA here is from genome assembly GCA_030428345.1 of Alphaproteobacteria bacterium. GTDB lineage: Bacteria > Pseudomonadota > Alphaproteobacteria > Rhizobiales > Rhizobiaceae > BOKV01. The sequence goes on from JAUIBM010000003.1 coordinate 13,618, forward strand.
GTTCGACGAAATCGCGCGAGACATGCGTGCCCGAGACCGAGGGATAGGTGACGCTGGAAAGCAGGCCGTGCAGGGCATGGCCGAATTCGTGGAACAGCGTGCGCGCATCGTCCAGCGACAGCAGGACCGGCTCGCCCGGCGCGCCGCGCGCGAAGTTCATGACATTGTAGATGAAGGGGATGCGGCCGCCATCCAGCCCGTGCTGCGACTGGAACGCGCTCATCCATGCGCCGGAGCGCTTGGACGGGCGAGCGAAATAATCGCCGAAGAAGACGCCCGCGACCTCGCCCTGCGCATCCAGAACCTCGAAGACGCGCACGTCGCGGTGGTATCCGGCAATATCCGGCCGCGGCCTGAACGAGATGCCGAACAGCCGGTTCGCCACGGTGAAGGCCGCCTCGATGATGCGGTCGAGCTGGAAATAGGGCTTCACCTGCGATTCGGAGAAGTCGAACTCGCGCTGGCGGCGCTTTTCGGCGTAATAGCGCCAGTCCCAGGGTTCGATCGCGTGGTTGCGCCCCTCCTCGGCGACCATGGCCGCCAGCGCCTCGCGCTCGGCGTCGGCCTTCTCCAGCGCTTTCTTCCACACCGGCATCAACAGCGTGTCGACCGCCGCGGGCGTCTTGGCCATGGTGTCGTCGAGCTTCAGCGCCGCATAGCTTTCATAGCCGAGCAGGCGTGCCTTCTCCTCGCGCAGCGCCAGCGTCTCGGCGACGATGGGCCGGTTGTCGTGATCGCCCTCGCCGCGGGCGATCCAGGCCCGGAAGGCCGCCTCGCGCAGGTCGCGCCGGTCGGAGAAGGTGAGGAAAGGCTCGATGACGGAGCGCGACAGCGTGACGGCGTGACTGCCCGGCGCGCCATGCTCCTGGGCGGCTTCCGCCATGGCCGGGATCAGGAAATCGGGCAGACCGGCCAGATCCTCCTCGCCGGCGAGCGGCAGGCTCCAGGATGATTCGTCGGCGAGCACGTTCTGGCCGAACTGCGTGCCGAGCATTGCGAGACGCTCATTGATCTGCGCCAGGCGCTGCTGGCCGGCGTCGTCGAGCTTGCCGCCGGATTTGACGAAGCCCTTCCAGTGATCCTCGAGCACGCGCAGCTTCTCGCCGGAAATGCCGAGCGCGGCGCGGTTTTCCCACACCGCGTCGATACGGGCGAACAGCTTGCGGTTCTGGGCGATCTTGGAATAGTGCCGCGACAATTGCGGCGAGATCTCGCGCTCGAGCGCCCGGATGACGTCATTGGTGTGGGCGCCGGCGCGATTCCAGAAAAGCGCCGAAACCCGGGAAATCGATTCGCCCGCCCGTTCCAGCCTGCCGATCACCGATTCGAAATCGGCAGGAGCCGTATCATTGGCGATCGCCTCGATCTCGGCCTCGAGCAGCGCCAGCGCATGGGCGAATGCCGGCGCATAATCCTCGTCCGCGATCCTGTCGAATTGCGGCAGGCCGTGCGGGCCCTGCCAGTCGAAGACGGCGGAATTGATGGCGGCGGCTGTCATGATCCAAAGGCTCCTGGGACGGGAAGGGTGAGCCCGCATGTAGGGTGGACGCGGAACGCCAGCAAGCGGTCCGCGCCCTTATTGCGGCGAAGGAGCGCGCCCTCAGCCCGTGTTGCGGTCGCGCGCGGCGAGCGTGCGCAGACGCAACGCATTGAGGCGGATGAAGCCGTTGGCGTCCTTCTGGTCATAGGCGCCGCGATCGTCCTCGAAGGTGACCAGCTCTTCGGAATAGAGCGATTTCGGGCTTTCGCGGCCGGTGACGATGACATTGCCCTTGTAGAGCGTCAGGCGGACCCGGCCCTCGACATGGCGCTGCGACAGATCGATCGCGGCCTGCAGCATCTCGCGCTCGGGCGAGAACCAGAAGCCGTTATAGATCAGTTCCGCGTAGCGCGGCATCAGGTCGTCCTTGAGATGCGCCGCGCCGCGGTCGAGCGTGATCGATTCCATCGCGCGGTGGGCGGTAAGCAGGATCGTGCCGCCCGGCGTTTCGTAGACGCCGCGCGACTTCATGCCGACAAAGCGGTTCTCGACCAGATCGAGCCGGCCGATGCCGTTGTCGCGGCCCAGATCGTTGAGCCTGGCGAACAGCGTCGCCGGCGACAGCTTCTCGCCATTGATCGAGACCGGGTCGCCCTTCTCGAAGCCGATCTCGATCTCGGTCGGGGCGTCGGGCGCCACCATCGGCGAGACGGTGCGCTGGTAGACATATTCCGGCGGCTGTTCCCACGGGTCTTCCAGCACCTTGCCCTCGGAGGAGGAGTGCAGCAGGTTCGCGTCGACCGAGAACGGCGCCTCGTTGCGCTTGTCCTTGGGCACCGGGATCTGGTTCTGCTCGGCGAACTCGATCAGATCGGTGCGCGACTTGAACGCCCATTCGCGCCACGGCGCGATGATGCGGATGTTCGGATTGAGCGCCAGGGCGGACAATTCGAAGCGCACCTGGTCATTGCCCTTGCCGGTGGCGCCATGGGCGATGGCGTCCGCGCCGGTTTCCTCGGCGATCTCGACCAGCCGCTTGGAGATCAGCGGGCGGGCGATCGACGTGCCGAGCAGATAGACGCCCTCATAGACGGCGTTGGCCCGAAACATCGGGAAGACGAAATCGCGAATAAATTCCTCGCGCACGTCCTCGATGAATATCTCGCGAATGCCCAGCAGCTCGGCCTTGCGCCGCGCCGGCTCGAGTTCTTCGCCCTGGCCCAGATCGGCCGTGAAGGTCACGACCTCCGCGCCATATTCGGTCTGGAGCCATTTCAGGATGATTGAGGTGTCGAGACCGCCGGAATAGGCGAGCACGACTTTCTTGACGCCGGAATGCCTTGTCATGATGTGCCTTGGATCGGGAACGCGGATCAGGGCCGCAAGGGCCCGCTTTGGCGCGGCAATGTAGCGTCAAGCGAGCCGGGCGCAATGGAAAAAGCCCGCAAATCGGCTCGCAATGCCCTCATGAAGGCCGAATCAGCCGGCCAGCGCCAGAAATTCCTGATAGCGCCGCTCCGAATCATCCCTGGTTTCCGGCGTGTCGGCTTGCGCCGGCAGCCTGGGGCGAGTTTGCGTCCTGCGGGCCGGGCGCGCCTTCCGCGATTGCGGCGGCGGAGTCCCCATCGCGTCCAGCACGCATTCCAGCGCGCCATACAGCAAGTCGAGGTCCACCGGGCCCATGCGCATCAGCTTGGCTTCGATCTCGTGCGGCGCAACGCCGCCCTCGAGAAGCTTGAACACGGCGAACAATATCGCCGGCCGGTTGTCGAGTCGTATTTGCTCCTGCAGCATCGCGCCCCCCGATGACTGTCAATTTCCAGAATATCCCCCGCCGGGCTAAATCAGGCTGGGCGGAAAATAACTTGTGAAGAACGCTTACGAATCACTTGACTGTGTGAAAAAGAATACGTCGCACGGATGCTCTGTCAATTCAGGAAGACCGCGAAAGCAACTGATTGGGCTACATTTTCCGGTTTTCGGTCTTCTAACGCCGCGTAATTGTCCTGCCCGCCCCGCTTGCGGCGTTGCGATTTACCGGGCATGAACCGGCGCGCAAGACAATCCCGCCAGACGGACCGGCCGCATGTCGTTCATTCCCGAACTTCCCGTACTGCTCGCCTACCTCGCCGGCGTCGTCGTCATCGCGATTACGCCCGGCCCGGACATGACCTTTTTCCTGGGGCGCACCCTGGCCCAGGGCGTGAGCGGCGGGCTTTCGGCGATGATCGGCGCCTCGACCGGCCTGCTGGTGCATTCCCTGCTCGTCGCCTTCGGGCTGTCGGCGCTGATCGTTGCCTCGCCCATGCTGTTCTTCGCGCTGAAGATCGCCGGCGCCGGCTATCTGCTGTGGCTCGCCTTTTCCGCGATCCGGCACGGTTCGACGTTCCGGTTCGAAAGCAGGGTCAAGCCGAAATCGCTCTGGCAGGTCTATCTCCAGGGGCTCGGCATCAATCTGCTGAATCCCAAGATCATCCTGTTCTTCATGACCTTCCTGCCGCAATTCGTCTCGGCCGCCGATCCGCACGCCTCGGGCAAGCTCCTCTTCCTTGGATTGCTGTTCGTTGTCGTCGCCGCGCCGATCACCGTTCCGATGATCTTGGCGGCGGGATGGCTGACCGGCTGGCTGAAGCGCCAGCCTCGCGTCACGCGGGCGGTCGACTGGGTATTCGCCAGCGTTTTCGGGGCCTTTGCGGTGAAGATCCTGCTCACCGACGCCACCCATTAGATCAACCTGCATTCAGGTGGAATCACCTGAATGCAGAAAAGTTGATCGATTCCAAAGTCCTAGAGCAACTTGTCCGCGTTCGTCCGAACGCGGGATGCACTAGCCGGCCGCTTCGGTCCCGGGACGACCCGCATCGGCAGGCGCGGCGGCGGCGAGATTGAAATCGAGACCCGATGCCGCTAGCAATGGCGAGGGCAATCGGGCGGAGCATTCGATGAAGGCAATTCTTCTGGGCGGAACCTCGCTGGTCTGCGCCGCGACGTTGATGATCGGCGTCGCCCAGGCGCAGCAGGCGTCCGGCGAGGACTGGACCGGGGCGTATCTGGGCGTCCACGGAATCTGGACCCATTCGCAACCGGACTTCCAGTCGGTCGACGGCAGCCCCCCGGCAACGGATTACAGCTTCCACGACGACGGCTTCGGGGCGGGCGTCTATCTCGGCTATGACTGGCAGGCCGGGCCTTATGTCTATGGCGTGGCGGCCGATTACGACTATCTCAACCTGTCCGACCAGGAGCGCCAGTCGGCTGCCTTTCTCGGCAAGGGCGACACATACAATTACGATCTGGACTGGGCGGCCTCGGCCCGGCTGCGCGGCGGGCACCTGTTCGAAAATGACCGCATGCTCGTCTACGGCACTGCGGGCGTCGCCTTCACCTCGGTCGACGCCGCCACGAGCTATGTCGACAACGGGACAGTCGAAGGGCGCGCAAGCACCAGCCAGTTCAAGACCGGAGCGGTATTCGGCGGCGGCGTGGAATATGCCTTCGCCCCCAATTGGACCTTCAAGGCCGAGTATCTGAAATACGAGTTCGGCGAAGTCGCGGTCGGAGGGCCGTCATCCGACACGACGAGGATCAAGTTCGACCCGTCCTTCGACCAGGTGCGATTCGGCATAGCCTACCGGTTCTAGGAAGCTTCGGCGTCAGGCGGCCGGCGGGGTCAGGCCGGGTCCGTCAAAGGGTGGCAGCATCGCCTTCAGCGCCTCGATGGCCGTGCGGTATTCCTGCGCGGTCATGCCGTAGACCCGCTGGTCCAGGCGCTCGCCGGTCACCGCGTCGATCCTGTGCTGGCGCAGCACGCCTTCCAGCTTGAGGCCGTAATTCTCGACGATGGCGATGGCGTTGGCGTTGCGCTCGAGCAATTCGAAGGAGAGCTTTTCCAGCTTGCGGTCCTCGAAGGCGTGCCGCACGGCCAGGGTGCCTGCCGAAACGCCGATCCTGCGGCCCCGGTCCTCGGCCTTGCCGATGCACATGTGCCAGGCGCCTGTCTTGTGGCGGTGGTCGATGTTGAGGACGATGAGGCCCACCGGCCGGTTGTCCTGCTTCAGCCGGATCGCCATCAGGTTTCGCCGGATATTGTCGAAACTGGCCGCATAGGCGCGGAACGCCTCCAGGCTCATCGAACGGCGCGGGGCGTTCCAGCCCTCCATCACGTCCGGATCGGCCAGGAATTCCGCGATTTCGCGCGTCACTTCCCCCGGCTTGAGTGTGACGATGCGGACATAGCCGTCATTGCGATCGGCGAAGGCCGGCTTCAGGCCCGCCAGCGGCGCCGCCACGACAGGCCTTGCGCGCGCCGTCGGCATCGGACCCCGGCCGGGGAAAGGCATCTTGGGCACGGTTCTTTCCCTCTTGCGATTGCCGTTATTCGCGCCGCGACGCCTCGGTACCTGCCTCACCCGGTCTTGCCGGCGCCGGATGGACATCGAGCCATCTTCCGGCGCTGCGCCCGGCGACCAGCCAGTAGACGAAACCGGCGACGAAGCCGGTCGACAGCAGCACCAGCGCCGCCCCTCTCGAGAGCGGGGCCGATTCCGGCGTCGTGGTGATGAAGTCGGTCGCGAGAGCGACGCCGCCGCCCAGCAGCAGATTGATGGCGAGGCCGCGCCAGCGCATCGCCTCGGCGATCGCGATCGCCACCAGCGAAGGCGCGGTCGCGGCGATCGCGATGGTGAAGGAGGAGAACAGGGCGACCGCGAAGGTGGCGATGGCGGCGAGGATGTCGCTGGTCTCGACCACGCCGCCGCTCTCGGCGGTGAACGCGGCGAAGAGATAGCGGAACCAGCCCAGGAACATGCCGACGGCGAGGAACAGGCCGGCCGCCAGATAAGCGAGCAGGAGGGCAAAGACGATCGCGATGAGCCGGACAATCAGATTGCCGAGCATGGCCGGACCTATTCGCCGTGGCCGGCGATCATCATCGCTTCCAGCGCCATCCGGTCGACCTTGCGCATGCGCTCCGATTCCGATTTCAGCTGGCCGCAGGCGGCCAGGATGTCCCGGCCGCGCGGGGTGCGGATCGGCGAGGCATAGCCATTGTCGTTGACGAAATCGGCGAAGCGCTCGATCGTCTCCCAGTCTGAGCATTCATAGTTCGAGCCGGGCCAGGGATTGAACGGGATCAAGTTGATCTTGGCCGGAATGCCCTTGAGCAGGCGGACCAGCCCCTTGGCGTCGGCGAGCGAATCATTGACGCCCTTGAGCATCACATATTCGAAGGTGATGCGCCGCGCATTGGAGAGGCCCGGATAGTCCCGGCAGGCCTGCATCAGCTCGGCCAGCGGATATTTCTTGTTGATCGGCACCAGCACGTCGCGCAATTCGTCGGTGACGGCGTGCAGCGAGATCGCCAGCATGGAGCCGATCTCCGTTCCCGCGCGCGGGATGAAGGGCACGACGCCGGAGGTGGACAGGGTGATCCGGCGCTTGGACAGGGACAATCCGTCGCCATCGGCCGCGATCAGAAGCGCTTCCTTCACCGCGTCGAAATTGTAGAGCGGCTCGCCCATGCCCATCATCACCAGGTTGGACACCTTGCGCCCGTCGCTGGGAACGATGGCGCCGGCCGGCGTTTCGGCGTCGGGGAAATCGCCCAACCTGTCGCGCGCCACCAGCAATTGCGACAGGATTTCCTCCGATGTCAGGTTGCGGACCAGCTTCTGCGTGCCGGTATGGCAGAAGGAGCAGGTGAGCGTGCAGCCGACCTGGCTGGAAATGCAGAGCGTGCCGCGCCCCTCCTCGGGGATGTAGACGGTCTCGATCTCCACCGGGCGGCCCGCGCCGCGCGGGGGGAAGCGCATCAGCCATTTGCGGGTGCCGTCCTCGGAGATCTGCTCGGCGACGATCTGCGGGCGGGCGATGGTGAACTTCTCCTCCAGCAATGCGCGTAAATCGCGGGAGATGTTGGCCATGGCGGCGAAGTCGGAGACGCCGCGCACATAGAGCCAGTGCCAGATCTGCGAGGCGCGCATGCGGGCCTGGCGCTCGGCGACGCCCGCCTCGACCAGGGTCCGGGCAAGCTCGGGCCGCGACAGGCCGATCAGCGTCGGGCGCGGTTCATTGCCAGCCGGACGCGGGGCGTCTTGCGGGGCGATGTTGAGCAGGTCGATCGTGTGTGACATTGCGGCAAACCGGACTTGGAGGAGCGGGCGGCGACATCAAGAGCGCCGCTTGGCGGCCGCTGTACCGGCGACGCAGACAGGCGCTGCGTCCGCCGGATCCCAGCGGCAATCGCAGCGCGATAGCACAGTTTTTCGCAGGTTTCACCTGCCCGCCGGTATTGGCGGGCCGGCGGCGGCTATTTGCAGCCGTCGATGTCCTTGAGCGAGGCCGTCACGCCGGACAGCGAATAGGTATAGCTCGTCTGCGTGCCGCGGCGCGATTCGGCCTTGAGCGACATTTCCCTGCCCGAACGCATGGCCGCGACGACGGCCGGCTCCTCGGCGGCGTTTTCCAGCCAGGCGTTCTGGCCGCGCGTGAACATCGAGAATTTCTTGCCGTCTATGTCGAGAATGACCTTGGAATCGTCCTTGAAGGGATATCCGACGGTGAATTGCGGCTCCAGCGCCGAGGCTTCGCCCGGATGCTGCGCCAGCATGAAGAACACGTCGCCATGGTCGCGATCCGAAGGCTGCTTCTGGGTCGGCATGGAAAGGATGTAGCAGGTCTTGCCACCATTCGCGTTGGCGCTGTAGGAGCCCCAGGCGTTGTTCTGCTTGATCTGTGTCGGCGCCTGGGCAAGAGCAGGGCCGCTGAGCCCGGCTACGATCGCCACTGCGAGAATCGTGAGAGTTTTTCCGCGTATCGTCATGTCCAGCCAGTTTCCTGTTTTTCGATTGCCGTCCGGCCGTCTTCAGCGACGCTCCATCCGCTCGTGCGCAACGCGGTCGCGCCAGCAGGCGAGCATCCAAAACCGCCCCGACACATTGCTTTATGATCCCTTACCAAACCGTATACGAATTGAATTTAACGCAAAGCGAGCAATCGGCGCGAAATCGGCCACAGCAATCAGGTTTGTCGGATCGACGCCTTGCCTGTAATAGGAAATGGGCAATTGTTTGACTGAAGCGGGCGGAATCGCTTCGCAGGCGCGGTCAATGGGAGGCGCTCCGCACGGGGCGACGCAAAATCCTGACGGCAGATGAAATGGCGGAACTGGCGCAGCGCGTGGCGACCCGGCGGGACAGGCGGGCGTTCGAGACGTTGTTCGATTTCTTCGCGCCGCGGCTGAAGGCCTATCTGCGCAAGCTGGGTCTGGATGACGGCATCGCCGAGGAAATCTGCCAGGAAGTGATGGTGGTGCTGTGGAACAAGGCGGATCTGTTCGATCCGGCGCGTTCCAGCCTTTCGACCTGGCTGTTCCGGATCGCGCGCAACCGGCGCATCGATCTCGCCCGGCGCACCCGCGCGAACGTGCTGGACGAGCAGGATCCGAGCCTGCAGCCCGACGCGCCGGAGATGCCCGACAAGGGAATAGACGCGGAGAAGCTGCGCGCAGGCGTCTCGGCCGCGCTGGAGGCGCTGCCGCCCGACCAGCGCGAGGCGATCCGCATGGCCTTCTTTCTGGGCTATACGCACAGCCAGATCTCGCAGGAGACCGGCCTGCCGATGGGAACGGTGAAGTCGCGCATCCGGCTCGCCTTCGCCCGCCTGCGCGGCGTGCTGGAACAGGATCCGACCGTCGACACCGATTGAGGGATCTGCCGGAAATTATCGGATGGATTGCCCGAGTCGCGGGATCGGGACGCCAGCCCCGGACAAGGCCGCCTCAGGCGGCCTTGAGCGCGTCGGCGGGCGCTTCGTCCGGGTCGCCGGACAGCGCGTCGCGCGCCGCGGCGTAATGGCTGTCCTTCAGATGCGCCCGGATCGCGCCGATCGCCGCCCACAGCACCGCCATGTCGTCGGTGAAGCCGAATCCCAGGATGAAATCGGGAATCCAGTCGATCGGCATGACGAAATAGGCGAGCGCCGCCAAGAGGATCGCGCGGGTGCGGGTCGGCGTGTTCGGATCG